>NZ_JBNQTI010000123.1:0-28042 GCF_050325825.1 Kitasatospora sp. LaBMicrA B282 | reverse complement strand
AGAGCGAGGGACGTGGCCTGCTGGACGCGCTCGGCGCCGCCCACTGCGCCGGCGCCGCCGCCGACCGCACCACCTGGGACACCCCCACAGCCCCCGGCCACCTGGTGGACCTGCCGCTGCCGCCGCTCGGCAGCAGCGCACCGGCCAGCGCCAGGAAGGGCACCGCCGCGCTGCCGAGCGCGATGCCGGCCCCGGCGTCGCCGACCGCCCGGGAGGCGCTGGTCGCACCGGCCAGCAGCAGCACGCCGGTGACCAGCGCGGCCAGCTCGCGCACCGGCGTCGCGCCGGGGAGCAGCAGCAGGGCCAGCCCGCCGGCCAGCGCGGTGAGCGCCATCGCCAGCGCGAAGTGGTGGGTGAGCCGGGGCCGCCAGGAGTCGCCGCGCTCCTGCATGCCGGTGGCCACGCCGTCGACCAGGTCGTCGAAGTGCACGGGGGGCAGCGCCTCGCGGCGCGGGCGCAGGTGCAGCTCGTCCCCGTCCTGCAGGTCGAGGGCGTCGGGGGCCAGCTCCTCGTCCAGCGGTTCGCCGCCGAGCCGCTGGAGCACCCAGCCGCCGTGGTCGGCGCCCTTCTCCTCCACCTCGGGACCGGCGTAGCCGAGGACGGCCGGGAGCAGGTCGGCGATCGGCACGTCCACCGGCACCGCGAGTTCGAACACCCGCTCGGGCGTGCGGAACCTCAGCCGGCACAGCCCGGCGACGGCACTACTGTTCACGGGTCTCCCAACTCCGACGCGACTCCTGGGGGCGCGCCCCCACTGGCCACTACGAGCGGCGGGCGCCGTCGCGTTCACCCGGGATCGAGATCGGACCGCGGGTGAACCTCCGGACCCACCGCGTCCGTGCTTGCCGGGTGACGGCCTGCCCGCTGCGGGTGCGCCGGTTCGGCCGTCCCCGAGTCGAGGAGCGTTTTCGTTGAGCGTGGTCCTGGTCAACCGCCCTGCCCGGCGTCCCGGCCCGGAGATGCCCGACGGGGAGATTCAGCTGCAGGAGCCACCGACCCTCCCCGAGCCGCAGAGCGGCATGTCCAGCGTGATCACCATGGCGCCGATGGCGCTGAGCTCGCTCTCGATGGTGATGATCTTCCTGAAGCCGGGCGGCTCGGGCGGCGCCATGACCTACATCGGCGTCGGGATGATGGCCCTGTCCGCCGTCGGCATGCTGGTCACCCAGCTGATCCGCGGCGCCGGCGACCGCAAGCGCCAACTGCGCGGCGAGCGCCGGGACTACCTGCGCTACCTCTCGCAGATGCGCCGCCAGGTCCGCCGGCACATCGTCAGGCAGCAGGAGGCGCTGGCCTGGCGGCACCCCGAGCCGACCGAGCTCGCCGGCCTGGTGCGCACCTCGCGGCTGTGGGAGCGGCGCAGCACCCACCCCGACTTCGGCGACGTGCGGATCGGCACCGGCCCGCAGCGGCTCGCGGTGCGCCTGGCCCCGCTGGCCACCAAGCCGGTGGAGGACCTGGAGCCGCTCTGCGCCCACGCGCTGCGCCGCTTCATCCACGCCTACGGCACGGTGGCCGACCAGCCGATCGCGGTCTACCTGCGCGGCTACGCGCACGTGCTGTTGCGCTCGGCGGACCCGACCGGCCCCGACGACGCCCCGGACACCGCCGCCGCCCGCGCGCTGGCCCGCTCGATGGTCGCCCAGCTCGCGCTCTTCCACGCCCCCGACGAGCTGCGGATCGCCGTGGTCACCGACTCCGCGCACCGCGCCGAGTGGGAGTGGACCAAGTGGCTGCCGCACGCGCTGCACCCGGTGGACACCGACGGCGCGGGCCCGCTGCGCCTGGTGGCCGGCTCGATCGGCGAGCTGGAGCAGCTGCTGGGTGACGAGTTCGCCGCCCGGCCGCCGTACGAGCCGGACACCCAGCCCAGCCGCGACGAGCCGTACACGCTGATCGTGCTGGACGGACCGCAGGTCCCCGCCACCAGCCGGGCCGCGCTGGCCGGTTACCGCAACGCCACGCTGCTGGACCTGGGCGACACCCTGGAGTGGAAGCCCTCGCGCTTCACCCTGCGGCTGCGGGTCGACGCCGGCTCGCTGGTCATGGTCGGCGCCGACCGCAACCGCAAGGACGACCCGACCGACCTGGGCCGCCCCGACGCCCTGTCGCTGCGCGCCGCCCACCGGCTGGCCGGCCGGCTGGCCCCCTACCGGATCGGCGACACCGCCGAGGCCAGCGAGCCGCTGACCACCGACTTCGACCTGGCCACCCTGCTGGGCATCCCCGACCTGTACAAGCACGACGTGGCCCGCACCTGGGCGCAGCGCGGCATCGCGGACCGGCTGCGGGTGCCGCTCGGCATCTCCGGCGACGGCAGCCCGGTGGAGCTGGACATCAAGGAGTCGGCGCAGGGCGGCATGGGCCCGCACGGCATGCTGATCGGCGCCACCGGTTCCGGCAAGTCGGAGCTGCTGCGCACCCTGGTGCTGGCGCTGGCCGTCACGCACTCCTCCGAGGTGCTGAACTTCGTCCTGGTCGACTTCAAGGGCGGTGCCACCTTCCTCGGCCTGGACAAGCTGCCGCACTCCTCCGCGGTGATCACCAACCTGGCCGACGAGGCCTCGCTGGTGGACCGGATGCGCGACGCGCTGCACGGCGAGATGGTGCGCCGTCAGGAGCTGCTGCGGGCGGCCGGCAACTACAGCTCGCTGCTGGAGTACGAGACGGCCCGCGCGGCCGGCACCCCGCTGGAGCCGATGCCGGTGCTCTTCGTGGTGGTCGACGAGTTCAGCGAACTGCTCGCCGCGCACCGCGACTTCATGGAGCTCTTCGTGATGATCGGCCGGCTCGGCCGCTCGCTCGGCGTGCACCTGCTGCTCGCCTCGCAGCGCCTGGACGAGGGCCGGATGACCGCGCTGGAGTCCCACCTGTCCTACCGGATCGGCCTGCGCACCTTCTCCGCGATGGAGAGCCGCGGGGTGCTCGGCGTGCCGGACGCCTACCAGCTGCCCTCGCAGCCCGGCAACGGCTTCCTGCGCAGCGACATCTCCACCCTCACCCGGTTCAAGGCCGCCTACGTCTCCGGCCCGTACCGGCTCAAGCGGCGGCCCGCCCAGCAGGCGGTGGTGGCCGGCCAGGTGGTCGCCTACGGCACCGAGTACGTCGCGCCGCGCCACCTGCCGGTGGTGGTCGAGGAGACCCAGGTCGACGAGGAGACCAGGAGCCTGCTGGACCTGGCGGCCGAGAAGCTGGCCGACGCCGGCCCGCCCGCCTACCGGGTCTGGCTGCCGCCGCTGGACGTCCCGCCGACCCTGGACGAGCTGCTACCCCCGCTGGCCCCGCACCCGCAGCACGGCCTGACCACCGACGGCTGGTCCGGCCGCGGCGCGCTGAAGGTGCCGGTCGGCCTGATCGACCGTCCGTTCCACCAGCTGCGCGACCTGATGACCGCCGACCTCTCGGCGGCCGGCGGCCACGTCGGCATCGCCGGTGGCCCGCAGAGCGGCAAGAGTACCCTGATCCGCACCCTGATGGCGGCCCTGGCGCTCACCCACACCCCGCGCGAGGTGCAGTTCTACTGCCTCGACTTCGGCGGTGGCACGCTCTCCTCGCTGCGCGGCCTGCCGCACGTCGGCGGGGTCACCGGGCGGCACGACCCGGAGCGGGTGATCCGCACCATCGCCGAGGTCAACGGCGTGCTGGCGCGCCGCGAACTGCGCTTCGCCGAGTTGGGCATCGACTCGATCGCCTCGTTCCGCCGCCGCCGGGCGGCCGGCGAGTTCGCCGACGACCCGTACGGCGACGTCTTCCTGGTGATCGACGGCTGGAACACCGTCCGCCAGGAGTTCGCCGACGTCGCCCCGGTGCTCACCCTGATCGCCCAGCGCGGTCTCAACTACGGCATCCACCTGGTGATCGGCACCACCCGCTGGGGCGAGGTCAACGGCGCGCTGCGCGACCTGCTCGGCACCCGGTTCGAGCTGCGGCTCGGCGACCCGGTCGACTCGCAGATCAACATGCGGGCCGCCGGCAAGGTCCCGAAGATCCCCGGCCGCGGTCTGACCGACGACCAGATGCACTTCCTCACCGCGCTGCCCCGGATGGACGGCGACGGCGCCGGCACCGACCTCGGCGAGGGCGTGGCCGAACTGGTGGACACCGTCGCCGACCACTGGACCGGCGCCCGGGCCCCCGAGGTGCGGATGCTGCCGCTCAGCCTGGACGCCGACACCCTGCCGGCGCCGCGCGGCCGCCTGCAGGTGGCGATCGGCCTGGAGGACACCCAGGTCGAGCCGCTCTGGCACGACTTCGAGGAGTCGCCGCACCTGATCGTGATCGGCGACAGCGAGTCCGGCAAGACCAACCTGCTCAAGCACCTGACCCGGTCGATCACCAGCGCGTACGCGCCGAACGAGGGCCGGATCATGCTGGTCGACTTCCGGCGCGAGCTGTACGACACGGTCCCCGAGTCGCACCGGCTCGGCTACGCGGTCGCCGTCGACGTGCTGCGCCAGATCGTCGACGGCGCGGCGCAGGCCATGAAGAACCGGGTCCCGTCGGCCGACATCAGCCCCGCCCGGCTCAAGCTGCGCGACTGGTGGCAGGGTCCCGAGCTGTTCATCGTGGTCGACGACTACGACCTGATCGGTGCGGGCACCGGCGCCCACCCCTTCGCCCCGGTCCTCGACCACCTGGCCCAGGGCGCCGAGCTCGGCCTGCACCTGATCGTCGCCCGCAGCGCCAACGGCGCCGCCCGCGGCCTGAACGACCCACTGCTGCGCAAGCTCCAGGAGGTCAACACGCCGGCGGTGCTGCTCTCCTGCCCGCCGAGCGAGGGCTTCCTGTTCGGCAACCTCAAGCCGCGGCAGTTCCCGGCCGGGCGCGGGATGTACATCACCCGGCGGCGCACGGTGCAGGTGCAGACGGCCCTGGCGGCGAAGGAGTGAGGGAGCGGGCGGCGGCACGGTGAGCGGCGGGGGCACGGGGTTGCCGGCAGCGGTCAGCCCGGCCACCCGGCGCACCCACCCTCGGACGGTTACCGCGCAGCGGCTCGGCCCGGTGAACCCGGGACGGGCCGCCGTCCGTGTTGTCCCCGGAGGAGGTCGCGGGGTGCGATCTCCGATCGAACGGTGTCGAACAACGGAGTAGCCGGATGAGCCCGAGGAGGCCCACAGGCCTGCGGCGTGGAGCCAAGGCGGCAGCCAACCGCCTGCGCGGTGCCGTGCGACGCCCCGAGGCGACGGCCGACGACGGCTACGAGCAGGACCACGAGCACCCCGAGGACGGGTACGCCGCGGACGACGGCGTCGAGGACTGGGACGACGACCCCGCACCGGCCGTGCTGCGCCCGGTCGGCCCGCACTTCGTGATCGCCGCGCCGGCGCCCGGCCCGGACGGGGGCGCCGACGAGCTGGCCGAGGCGCTCGCCCCGGTGCCGGCCGCCGCCGCGACGCTGATCGTGGTCGCCGCCGCGCCCGACGCGCCCACTGTCCTGCGCGCCGAACTCGCCGCGCTGGCCGGCACTGCCACCACCCGTGGCGCGGCCGCCCTGTTGATCGCCGCCTCGGGCCTGGCCACCGCGACGGCCGACGGCCGGCGCCCGGCACAGCGGATGGCCGAGCGGGCCGGGCTGCCGGTGATCGCGCCCGACGGCCTGGTCGCCATCGAGCCCGACGGCACGCTGCGGGTCCGCCCGGCGCAGCCGGGAGGCCAGGCGTCCTGGTGGCACTGCCCGCCGGACGGCAGCCCGTGGTCGCTGGGCGCCGCATGGCCGGCGGCGGGGGTGGGGGCGGCGCCCGCAACCACGCCCGCGACTCCGCCGGCAGCCGCGCCCGCCGCCACGCCGACGGCACCCATGGCACCCATGGCACCCGTCCCCGCGCTCGCACCCGCCGTGCCGCCCCCCGCCACGCCGCTGCCCGCCGCCCGACCCGGCGAGTGCGCGGTCACCGAACTCCCCGCCGGCTACTGGTTCCGGGCCCGCGCCGCCGCGGACACCCCCATGCCCGCCGCCTTCCCGCTCGCCGCGTCCGGCCCCGGTGCGCTGGTCCTGCTGGTCGGCTCGCCCGAGGCGCCGACCCTCCCCGCGGCCGACCTCGCCGAGGCCGCCGCCGGACTGCCCCGCACCGGCGACCTGCTGATCAGCGCGCCCTGGGCCCCGCCCAGCGACCTGCTCGCGATGGCCTGCGGCGTCGCCGACCGGCTCGGCCGTACCGTGCGCGCGGCCATCGGCCTGCCGCTGCGTGCTCCGGACGGCCGCCCGGCTCCCCGGGTCCTGGACCGGGACGGCAACCCGACCTGGCAGCCCTTCCTCACCGAACTCACCGCCGTGGTCGGCCACCGGCGGGTCGTCAGCTCCGGTTGGCTGGCCTGCCCGGCCGGCTGGCACTCCCCCGGTCCGGCCCTGTTCAGCGCGCTGCCCGGCTGGCTGCTGGAGGCGGTCCCGGCCGGGCTCTGGCTGCGTCCCGAGGACCGGCCGCACGACCAGGCGCCGCGACTGCTCGCCCCGGACCCGCTGCGCCCGCTGCTGGTGGTCGGCGACCGGGAGCGGCCGATCACGGAGGAGGTCTGGGAACGCCTCGGCGAGTTGGTCACCGACCTGCCCGAGCACGGCGGCCGGCCGTTCGGCCTGCTCGCCCACGCCCCGGCGGACCCGAGCGTGGCGGCGGTGGCCCGCTTCGTCGCGCGGCTCCAGGGGCTGGAGTGGCTCGGCTTCACGCCGGACGGCGGTGCCCCGGTGACCCCGGTCGCCGCGCCCGCGCCCGCGCCGGCCGCTGTGCCGGAGCCGGCCGCTGCGCCCGTCCCCGTCCCCGTCACGATGGCGGAGCCGGTCGCCGCGCCCGAACCCGTCCCCGTCACCATGGCGGAGCCGGTCGCCGTGCCCGAACCGCTTCCGGTCCCCGTCCAGCCCCCCGCACCCGTGGAAACCCCGCCTCCCGCACCGGCACCCGAGCCGCAGCCCGCCCCCGAGCCCGAACCGACCCCCGAGCCCCTTCCCACCCCCGCACCAGAGCCAACCCCCGCCCCGACCCCCGAGCCGGCACCCACCCCCGCCACCAGCGCGCCCGTCACCTCCACCCCCACCCCCCTCACTCCCGCCGCCCTCGTCCCGCTCCCCCGGGTCAGCCCGCCCGCCGCCCGCGAAGCGGTGAAGGAGCTCCTCGGCGACCAGTACCTGCGGATCGCGAGCAAGGCCGACCACCTCGCCGCCCGCCTCCCCGCCCTCCGCTCCACGCCGCAGGACGACGTCAAGCCCGACCTGGTCGCCGTGCTGCTCCACCACACCGACGGCGGCCTGCCCGCCTCCCGGGCCGAGCTGGCCGCCGCCGCCCGCTCGGCGCGGTCCGGCCCGCTGACCGCCTTCCTCACCTGCCTGGGTTCCGGGCTACGCCGACTGCCCAGCCACCACGGCGCGGTGCTGCTGGGCGCGCCCGTGAGCGAGGCCGAGCTGGCCGCCTACGTCCCCGGCAGCGTGCTGGCCGAGCCGGCCGCCGTCGCCGGGGTGACCTCGCCCGCGGTCGTGCTGGGCACCCCGGTGGAGTTCGCCGTCTGGTCGGCGACCGGCCGGCGGACCACGCTCTTCGGTGGGCCGAGCGACGAGGCCGAGGTGGTCTTCGCACCGGGCACCTGCTTCACCGTGCTCGACGTCCTGCCCGGTGACGGCGCCGACCGTCCGACCCGGGTGCTGCTCCGCGAGTCCGACCCGACCGCGACGCCCGACTCCTCCGACAGCGACCGGAACCACCACCCCGAGCGCGACCGCACCGCCCGCGAGCGCCTGACGGCCTGGCTGGACCGCCGCGACGCCCTGGACCCCGCCGAGCGGCGCCGGCACCCCCGCCCGGAGCGCTACCACCTGACCCCGGGAGTGACCACCCACCCGTGACATCCCGTCAGCTCTCCTTGGTTTAATCGGTCGGGCCCACCCACCCGACCCCCTGGGAGCGTCAGCGATGCCAGTTCTCGTGCCCGACCTGCCCCCGGGTTACCGGGCGCGGCCGACCAGCACCGACGACGTGCCCGCGCTCCACGCCCTGGTCGCGGCCTGCGAGCGCGAGCTGTACGGTCACCCGGAGACCGACCCCGGCAGCATCGCGGCCGTGTTCGCCCGCCCCGGCCTGGTCACCGAGCTGGACACGCTGCTGGTCCATGACCGGTCCGGACAGCCGGTCGCCCGGGCCTGGGTGAACCGCCGCTCCGAGGTGGACGTCCACCCGCAGCACCGGGGCCACGGCCTGGGATCCGCGTTGCTGGACTGGGCCGAGGCCCGGGCCCGCCAGGCCGGCGACGAGCAGCTCGCCCAGACCGTGCCCAACGGTGACGTCCAGGCGGTCACCCTGCTCCGATCCCGCGGCTACGAGCCGAAGGTGACCCAGTGGTTGCTGGAGTACACCATGACCGACGAGCCCCCGCTGCCCGAACCGGTCCCGGGCATCGCCGTCCGGCCGTTCCGGGCCGGCGACGAGCAGGCCGCGCACCTGCTGATCCAGGACGCCTTCGACGACTGGCAGCAGCGGCGCCACCCGTTCCGGGAGTGGGCCGAGCACACCGTGGCGCGCCCCGCCTTCGCCCCCGGGCTGTCGGCGCTGGCCTTCGCCACGGACCCGAGCGACCCGACGGGCGGCCTCGACCCGACGGGCAGCCTCGACCCGACGGGCGAACTGGTCGGCGCGGTCCTCGCCATGGACCTCCCCGAGACCGCCGGCGGCTACGTCGAGGAGGTCGCGGTCCGCCACGACCACCGCAACCGGGGCATCGCCCGCCTGCTGCTGCACACCGTCTTCCGCGCCTTCCACCAGCACGGCCGGCGGACCTGCACCCTGTGGACCCACTCGGACACCGGCGCCCTCGACCTCTACCTGCGCGTCGGCATGCAGGTGCAGCGCAGCTCCACGGTCTTCAAGAAGCCCCTGACCCAGAGCTGACGCACCATCACCCCGCCTGCCCCGACTCCCCCGCCCGCGCAATTCGCCGCAACACCGCCAGCGCCCGCGCGAGTTCCGGCCGCGGCGGCGAGGCGAGCCCGACCCGCACCGCGGCCGGCGTGCTGCGCGGGTCGGCGGCGAAGGCGGCCGCGGGGACGACGGTGATGCCGGCCCGCGCGGCCGCGGCGACGAAGGTCTCGGCCCGCCACCCGCCCGGCAGCGTCCACCACAGGCCGTAGGAGCCCGGATCACCGGTCAGCTTCTGGTCGAACAGCTCGCCTCGCGCCAGCAGTTGACGCTCCCTCGCGTCCACCCGCTTCGCCGCCGTGACCGCATCGACCGTGCCGTCCCCGATCCACCGCACCGCCGCCTCCAGCGCGTACCCGCTCGGCGTCGCCCCGCCGGCGTGCAGCGCCGCCCCGACCGCCGCCCGGAACGGGCCCGGGACGACCGCGAACCCGGTGCTGAGGCCGGGTGCCAGCCGCTTGGTGAGGCTGTCGACCAGGATCGTCCGCTCGGGCGCGAGCGCGGCGAACGGTGGCAGCCCCGGGCAGAGGAAGCCCCAGATCGCGTCCTCCACCACCGGCAGTCCGAGCCGCGCCACCTCGGCCGCCAGGACGGCGCGCCGCTCCGGCCCGAGCGTCGCGCCCAGCGGGTTGTGCAGCCGCGGCTGGAGGTAGAGGGCCCGCAGCGGGGTCGCCCGGTGCACGGCGGCCAGCGCCTCGGGGCGCAGGCCCGACTCGTCCACCGGCAGCGGCACCAGGTGGACGCCGAGCCGTTCGGCCACCGCCTTGACCACCGGGTAGGTGAAGGCCTCGACGCCCACCCGCTCACCGGGCCGCACCAGCGCACCGAGCGCGGCGGCGATCAACTGCCGGTCGTTGCCGGCGAACAGCACGCCGTCGGCGTCCACCGCCCAGCCGGGTTCGCCCGCCCCGACCGTCAACCCCGATCCCGACCCCGAGGACCGCGATCCCGACCCAGCCCCCGACGGCCCCGCCCCCGGTCCCGACCCCGCCGCGAGCGCCGCGAAGGCCCGCCGCGCCTCGGCCGTGCCCGCCACGCCCACCGGACGCAGCGCCGCCGCCAGCGCGTCCGGCCGCAGCAGCGGGGCCAACCCGGCGGCGAGCAGGGCCGCCTGCTCGGGCACCACCGGGTGGTTGAGCGCCAGGTCGACCGGGGTGCCGGCGGGTTCGGCCAGCGCGACGGCACCGCCGGGCCCGCCCGGCACGGCCCGGACGAAGGTGCCGCGGCCCACCTCGCCGACCACCAGCCCGCGCCGCACCAACTCCCGGTAGACCCGGCCCGCGGTCGAATTGGCGATGCCGCGAGCGCGGGCGAACGCCCGCTGGGTCGGCAGTTGGTCGCCCGGTCGCAGCCGCCCGTCGACGATCTCCCGCGCGAGTTCGTCGGCGACGACCCGGTAGTCCTCCATCGCCCGCCACCCTCCTGCTCTCCAGCGCACCGGCATGGCACCGATCTCCGCTGCACATCGGCATTGCACCGAGTGCAAAGTCATCATTGCACCGAGCAGTTGCCCTGTCCTAGCCTCGCCCCATGGACGCGCTCACCTCGGCCGTGGACCCGCACGCCCTCCTCGGCATCGCCGCCGTGGCGCTGGGCATGGTGCTGGCCCCGGGGCCCAACATGATCTACCTGGTCTCCCGCTCGATCGCCCAGGGCCGCCGGGCCGGACTGGTCTCACTGGCCGGTGTCGCCACCGCCTTCCTGGCCTACCTCACCGCCGCCACCGCGGGCGTGGCGACGCTCTTCGCCGTCGTGCCGGTGCTCTACACCGCGCTCAAGCTGGCCGGCGCCGGCTACCTGCTCTGGCTCGCCTGGCAGGCCGTCAGGCCGGGCGGCACCGCGGTCTTCGCACCCCGCCCGCTGCCGCCGGACCCGCCGCGCAAGCTCTTCGCGATGGGCTTCCTGACCTGCCTGCTCAACCCGAAGATCGCCATCATGTACGTCTCGCTGCTGCCCCAGTTCGTCCGCCCGGCCCGCGGCCACGTCGCCGCCCAGAGCTTCGCGCTCGGCCTGACCCAGATCCTGGTGGCGGTCACGGTGAACGGCCTGATCGCCCTCAGCGCGGGCAGCATCGCCGGCTTCCTCGACCGCCGCCCCGGCTGGCTGCGGATCCAGCGGTACGCCATGGGCACGGTCCTCGGCGCCCTCGCCCTGAACATCGCCGCGGACCGTGCCAAGGCGGTCGGTGCCTGACCGCCGTCCCCCCGGTCCCGCCGGCACCATCGATCACAGAATCGTCACAGCCGCTTCCATCGCGCCACAGCGACGCTCCATCATGCGTTGGTCCAGTACCAACCCAGGCAAGGGGGAGCCAGTGCAGAGAAGTGCGAAGGTCGGCATCGGGATAGGCGTGGTCAGCGCCGCGATGCTCGTGGGGGCGGGCTACGCGATCAGCGATCTGGCGGGTGGCGGCAGCCATCCGGGCACGGTGCACACCGCACCGGTCGCGGCAGCGCAGGGCAGCACGCCCGCTGCCCAGTCTCCGGGCCTGCCGCCGCGGGCGCAGGGCACCCCGGGCGCGCCGCTGACGGCCGACCAGGCGAGTGCCACCGCCAAGTCCTTCCTGGACGCCTGGGCGAGCGGCAACCTCACCCAGGCCGCGGCGCAGACGGACGACCCGTCCACCGCGATCACCACCCTGACCGCCTTCCACGACAAGCTCCAGCCCACGGCGATGAGCTTCACGCCCACCGGCGGCGGCACGGGTGCGACCGCCGGCGGCACACCGGTGGCGTTCAAGGCCAGCATCACCTTCGCGAAGGCCACCGGCCCGTGGGTGTACGACGGCTCGCTGGCGGTGGTGCAGCAGAGCGACGGCACCGACCTGGTGCACTGGACGCCGACCGTGATCAACCCCCGGCTGACGCAGGGTGGCTCGATCTCGGTGCAGCCGCTGCCCGCCACGCCCTCGGACGTGGTCGACCGCAACGGCAAGTCGCTGGCCGGCTTCCCGTCACTGGCGCCGCTGCTGAACCAGTTGAAGGCGGCCGCCCAGGCGCCCGCGGCCGGCACCTCCGGCAGCTCCGGCACCGCCGGGACATCGGGGACGGCCGGCAGCGCCGTCCAGCTGAACCTGCCCGGCGGGTCCACGCCGGTCCCGTTGTTCACCATCACCGCGCCCGCACCGCAGCCACCGCTGAGGCTCACCCTGGACGCGACCCTGCAGGCCGCGGCCGAGACCGCCGCGCAGCAGCAGTCCCAGGGCGGCACCCGCCCCACCTCGCTGGTCGCCATCGAGCCGAGCACGGGCGACGTCCTCGCCATCGCCAACGCGCCCGCCAACGGCCCGAACAACGCCTTCCTCGCCGAGCACGCCCCCGGCTCCACCATGAAGGTGATCACCGCCGCCGCCCTGCTGGAGGCCGGGGACAGCCCGAGCAGCACGGTCGCCTGCCCGTCGCAGACCATGGTGACCGGCCAGCCGCTGCACAACGACTTCCCCGACGCCCGGCTGGACAACCGGCTCCAGGACGACTTCGCGCAGTCCTGCAACACCGCCTTCATCAACGAGAGCACCAGGCTGCTCACGCCGTCCACCCTGCCCGCCGAGGCCAAGGACGTGTTCGGCCTCGGACTGGACTGGAAGACCGGGCTGACCGACCTGGACACCGTGATCCCGGTCGTCTCCGACCCGGCGTCGGCGGCCACCGAGTACATCGGCCAGAGCACCATCAAGACCAACGCGCTGGCCATGGCCTCGGTCGCGGCGACCGTGCAGAACGGCACCTTCCGGCAGCCGATCGTGGTCCCCGGCCTGCCGCAGCAGCCGGCCGCCCGGCAACTGTCCGGCGGTGTCCTGTCCGACCTGCGCTCGATGATGCTCTACACCACCAAGAACGGCACCGCCGCGAGCGTCCCGGGCGGCATCCCGTCCGACGTGGGCTCCAAGACCGGCACCGCCGAGGTCAACGGCCAACTCCCCAACAGCTGGTTCATCGGTTTCCGCGGCAACCTCGCCGTCGCCTGCGAGGTCCAGGGCGGCAGCATGGGCGTCGACGCCGCCGGCCCCGCCGCGGTGGCGGTGCTGCGCGCGGGCAACGGCTGACGCAGTGCGCCCATCCGGGTGGAATCCGCCGCACGGGTTCCACCCCGGGCGCGGGCCACTGCCAGGATCACTCCCAACCCGTGATCCCCCGCAGAAAGGCCCGCAGGTGAACCGCATCGGACCGCAGGCACGTTGGCTCCTGCACACCGCGGTCGGCACGGTGAGCGCCGCGGCCCTGGTGTTCACCTCCGCCCCCGCCGCCTCCGCGGGCGCGGCCGGCTGCAACGACCGCACCTGCATCGCGGTCGACGGCAGCGGCCTGCACGTCGCCTCCGTCTCGGCATCCACCACCTGGGACGGCGACTTCACGGGCCACTTCCACCTCTACGGCGGCGGCCTCGACGCCAACAGCCCCACCGCCTTCTGGGGTTACCACCAGCACTACACCCTCCAGGTCGGCCGCGACCTCCCCAACCGCTCCGTCGTCTGCGCCGAGGGCTGGGAACACACCCCCGGCGGCTACCGACTCCGCGGCCGCGCCTGCGAGGAGATCAAGTTCTAGGCCGGTCTGCGAACTCCCGTCGTCCGCCCGGCCGAAGGCTGGGGCGTGCGTGCCACTCCGCTGCTCCGGGCAGTCCTACTCCATGTCCCACTCTTCCAGCAGGTCGAAGAGGTGCCGGTCGCCTTCGAGCTTCAGGGAGTCCAGCGGGATGCGACCGTAGACGGCCAGGACCAGGTCGCTCGCCGTACCCTGGACGGAGACGTCGACCGACTCCGAGTCCTCGCCGGCGGCGGTCACACCGCCGGATTCGGGCAGACGGAAGGCCCGAGAACCATCGGCGGACAGCGCTTGGCGCCAGGAGCCGCGATCGATGACGTGATAGTCGACGACGGCGGGCTCGTGCGGCCAAGCGACCGTCGTGGTGCAGCAGGTGAACAGGAACTCCTCGACACCGTCAAGCGCCACCTCCTCCGGCAGCGGCTCCGGGGCGCCCACGGCGAGCTGGGCGTCATAGGTGTGCATCGCGATCTCCTGGAGCTGGTGCCGGGCGACGGCGCCGCAGGTCCGCGGCGACTGCGACGCGCCCCACCACGTCCAGCAACCGCGCTCCGGGCCGGCCTCCCGCAACGCGTCCAGCAGCTGCTGCGTCGACTCGGCCAGCCAGGCGAGCAGGGCCTCGCGCTCCTGCGGTGCGGTCAGGCCCTCTCCCGCCGACTTGCCCGAGGCCTCCGGCCCAGCCGCGACCGTGGCGGCCCAGGCGCGACGCCCCCCGCCCAGGTGGTGCACCAGGTCGAGCAGCGTCCACTCGGGGCAGGTCGGCACCTGCACATCGAGGCTGGGCGCGGAGGCGATCGCGGCCCGGAAGGCGGCCGACCGCTCGTCGATCAGGCGCAGCAGCTCAGGGAAGTCCAAGGTCTTGTTCACGCGGGCTTTCTATCACTGTGCAGCGCAGACGTAACAGCGATTTTGTCCTCGAGCTCCCGTCGTCCGCCCGAAGGGCGGGCGGGGCGGCTCCCCCAGCCGCAGGCCGGGGAGGTGCGTGCTCAGGCGGCACCCCGCAGGCGGGAGGTCGTGGACCGGCCCCAGGGGGTTCCCCCTCACCGGGCCAGGGCGGCCAGGCTGAGCAGCAGGTGGGCCAGTTCGGGGTGGTGGAGGTCGCCGTGACCGCAGGCGGGGAGGCTCCGGGCGGGCGGGGCGGCGCGGTGGGCGGCTCCCCCGAGGACGTTCACGATGCCGCTCTCCAACGCCCGCCGGTGGTACGGGACGTCGACGGGCAGCAGCGGGACGGCGGACCGGCGGACGGCTGCCGCCGCGCCGCCCAGCGGTCCGCGGAGGGCGCCGGGCTCCGGCGGCGCGTCCCCGCGGGCGTGGGCGAGCACCAGGGGGCCGCGCAGCGGGGCGGTGGAGCGGCCGGGGGCCGGGAAGAGGGCGGGGAAGCAGGTGGCGTAGGCCTCGCGGGGCGCGGCGGGCTGGAGCAGCAGCATGCTGTCGACCGTGAACGGCGGCTGCCGGTCGGCCGCCGCGCGGCGGACGGCCTCGCAGAGGAAGCGGCCGCCGAAGGAGTGCCCGAGCAGGTGCAGGTAGCGGTCACCACCCGGCTCGCCCGCTGGTCGCCCCCGCTGCGCGTCGAGGCAGCCCAGCAACCGGGCGAGCACCTCGCCCGCGCTGCCGCCGGCCGCCGCGCTCATCGCCGCCGCGCGGTCCCGGATCCGCCGGTAGCCGGCCAGGGTGGGAGGGCTGGCGGAGGGCCAGCGGACCACCACGCACCACGGCCGGTAGCCCGCGGTGATGCCGGGGTACAGGGCGGGGCGGGCCGCCAGCAGGGCCCGTGCCGTGTCGGTCAGGTCGGTTGCCGCCCGGTCCGCCGGCCGCGTGGTGGTCTGCCAGCCGGGCACGTGGACGTAGACGTCACCGGCGGCCGCCGGCATCCGCAGGCGGTCGGCGAGGTGCGCGGCCAGCCGGTCGCCGCGCACCGGGAGCCCGGTGGCGGGGTCGAGCAGGCGGCCCTGCTCGTCCAGGTCGACCGCGACCGGTCTGGGTCCGTCGTCTCTGGGTCCGTCGCCTCTGGGCCCGTCGGCTCTCGGCCCGTCGTCCCTGGGTCCGTCGTTGCCCGGCCCACCGCCCTCGATCTCACTCACCATCAGTTTTCCTTCGGGTAACCGGATCCACCCCGCATGGTCACAGCCCCCTGTGACCACGTCTGACGCTCATTCAACTCTAGTGAGCATCAAGCACGTTGTCATTTCCGGTAGGGATTGCCCCACCCCCGCGGTGGCACCGGCACCACCCCGCACCCGCAGGCGCACCGGATCGCCCCGGCCGCCCCGCCGGTCAAGACTCTTCCCCATGACGACGACCCGCATCACCCGCACCGCGGCCCTCACCCTCGCCGCCGCCACCACCGCGCTGACCCTCTCCGCGCCCCTCGCCCAGGCCGCCCCCCGCCCCACCACCTCCACCCTGCACTGGACCAGCTGCGCCGCCCCCACCCCCGACCCCCGCCAGCAGTGCGCCACCCTCACCGTCCCGCTCGACTACGCGCAGCCCGACGGGCCGAGCATCACCCTCGCGGTCTCGCGGATCCCGGCAGCGCAGCCCGGGTTGCGGCGCGGGGTGCTGGTGACCATTCCGGGCGGACCGGGCAATCCGGGGCTGAACCGACCCGCCCAGGTGGCGAAGGTACTGCCGCAGTCGGTGCTCGACCGCTACGACCTGATCGGGTTCGACCCGCGCGGCGTGGGGCAGTCGACGCCGGTGAGCTGCGACCTGGCCCCGGCGGACCTGGCCCCGGCGAACATCTACCCGTGGCCGGCGGCGGACGGCGGCATCACCGAGAACGTCACCACCGCCCAGCGCCTGGCGCAGCAGTGCTGGACGAACGGCGGGCCGGTGCTGCACAGTCTCAGCAGCGCGAACGAGGCGCGCGACCTGGACCGCATCCGGCAGGCGCTGGGCGAGCGGAAGCTCTCCGCCTGGGGCGTCTCCTACGGCACCTACGTGGGCGCGGTGTACGCCACGATGTTCCCCCAGCACACCGACCGGGTGGTGCTGGACAGCAGCGACGACCCCGATCCGACCCGGGTCGGGCGCGGCTGGCTGGCCGGGTACGCCACCGGCGCCGAGGACCGGTTCCCCGACTTCGCCGCCTGGGCCGCCCGGCCGGACAATCCGCAGCGGATCGCGGACACCCCGGACGAGGTCCGGCAGCGCTACCTCGACCTGGCCGCACAGTTGGACCGGGCGCCGATCCCCTGGCCGGGTGCGGTACCGGCCGAGCTGAACGGCAACGTGCTGCGCGAGACCATGCTGCAGAGCCTCTACTCCGACGCCGGCTTCCCGAACCTGGCCCGCCTGATGCTCGCGGCCGAGGGGAAGGCCCAGCTGCCCACCCCGGTCGCCCCGCCCGAGGCGGCGTTGCAGAACTCGGTGGCCGCCTCGGTCGGGACGCTCTGCGGAGACGTGGCCTGGCCGACCTCGGTCGCGGACTACCAGCGCGCGACGACCGCCGACCGGGCCGCGCACCCGCTGACCGCCGGGATGCCGGTCAACGTCATGCCGTGCGCCTTCTGGCCGGTGAAGCCCGCCGAGCCGCCGGTCACGGTCACCGCCAAGGGCCCGTCGAACGTCCTGATGGTGCAGAACCTGCGGGACCCGGCGACCCCGTACTCGACGGCGCTGAAGATGCGCAGCGCCCTGGGCGACCGGGCCCGGCTGGTCACGGTGGACTCCGGCGGGCACGAGGCCTACCTGGCGAACGGCAACGCCTGCGGCGACAACCTGGTCACCGACTTCCTGGTCACCGGCCACCGCCCGCGGCACGACGCGTACTGCCCCGCAACCAACTGACGTGACATCAAACTCCCTGCTCCGGGCGGCGCCCCAGCGGCAGCAGGTACTGCAGCGGCTGGTCCAGGTCGTCCAGGCCGAGCAGCTCGTGCGCCAGGTCGTCGAGGAACCCGGCCAGCGGGACGCTCACCAGGTCGAGCGCGGTCGCGGTGAGCAGCAGGGTCTGGGCCAGGTGGCCGGCCTCCAGCAGGCCCAGCCGCAGCGCCCGCAGGCCGTACCGGCGGCGCAGCAGCCCGAACTCGACGTAGAGGCCGAGCAGCGCGGGTGCCTGCTCGATCCCGATCAGGTCCGGATCGTCGGTGGGCCGGGCGAAGTAGGAGGAGAGCGCGGTCAGTTCGGCCGTGCTCGGCGCCGGCCCGACCGGGCGCAGGGTGCGGTGCTCGGGGATGCAGTCGTAGGTGCCGGCGGGCAGCCCGGTCACCTCCCGGGCGATCAGCCGCAGCCGGGCGGTGTAGAGCGCGCCGGCGCTGGGGTAGGGCCGGTGCGGCATGGTGTGGGTGGTGCCGTCCGGACGGGGGTGCTCGGTGCGGTGGCTCTCGGCGTGGGCGGACCAGAGCAGGGTGCCCAGGGTGGCGGCCGAGAGCGGGCCGCGCAGCTCGCCGCGGGCCGAGACCCGCCCGGTGAACGCCTGCCGCAGCGAGGCGGGCGGCAACTGGCCGGCGGGCAGCGGGCGGTCGCCCGGGGCCGGGCGACCGAGCTGTTCCAGGTCGGCCGGCTCGAGCAGGCGCAGCGCGCTGTCCTCGGTGCGGCCGGCCTGGAACTTGCTGCGCTCCAGGTACTGGCGGTCGGGTGCGCGGTGGCCGACCGGGAAGAACGACGGCGGTTCGCCCGCGTCCAGCAGGGTGCGGGCGGCCAGCCGGCAGATCGCCCGCTCCTCGTCGGGGGTGATGCCCAGGCGGTTGAAGAGCATGTGCAGGTGGGAGCCCCAGACCCGGGGGTCGCGGACCGTCGAGCCGCAGACCCGCGGCGCCCAGGCCAGCAGCCAGGGGTGGGCGCTGCGGCGCTCGGCCAGGTCGGCGGCGAGGTCCTCGGCGCGCCGGACCAGGGTCTTGTGCTGGAGCGCGAAGACGGAGTTGACCCGGGCGTGCACGGCCGCGCCAGGCAACACCTCGACCTCGGTGACCCAGCGCCAGCCCGCCGCGTGCCGGCGCAGCCACTGGGCGCCCGCGAGCCGGTCCAGGCCGAGCGCGAGCACGGTGGTGTGGGCGAGGTCGATGCCCGTGGTCAGGCGCTGGGTGGCCCGGTCGGCCGCGGCGGGGGCGCGGCGCAGCGCGGCCAGGGCCTGGACGGCCACCCGGCTGGAGACCGCGAAGACCGCCTCGGCCTCGGGTACGGCCTCCGGGCCGCCGTAGCGGTCGACCTCGGGGCGGTAGGGCACCTCGCGGACCTCGCCGTGCGTCGAGGGCCAGGGGCCGGCGACGGAGGGCACCGCCTTGGCGAGCCGGCTCAGGGTGGCGGACAGTTCGGCGGCGGCGAGCGGCGCCAGGTCGCGTACCCGGATGCGCAGGTGCGGGCCGTCCTCGCCGTAGCGGATGAAGAACCAGTCCGCCGCCTGCCCGGAGACCACCAGGCCGTCGAGCAGCGGGGCGAGTTCGGCGGTGAGGAAGGCGTCGACGTCCGCGGTGTCGCTGTGCAGGAACAGGTGGAGGCTGTGCCAGTCGGCCATGGGGGAATCCTCTGCCGGATCACGGGAACGGGTGCGGGTGGATGGTCAAGTCGGATGGCCTGAGCGGCCGTTCGGTGCGGCCCAGCCGGTGGGGGACCTCCAGCAGGCGGGGCAGGCCCTGGGTGCGGTGGTGGACGTGGCCGAAGGTCATCGGCAGCGTGCCGGGCACCACCACCTTGGCGCAGTACAGGCCCAGTCGGTCCCGCACGCCGGGTTCGTCCTGGCGCACCACCAGCACCTCCAGGCCGAGGCCGGCCAGCCGCTGCACGGTGCCGGTCAGCAGCCCGGTCAGGTCGGCGACCGGCGCCGGCGCGCCCGGCCAGGCCGCCCGCCAGTCCCGCTCGGGGGTGTCGGCGAAGAGGAAGGCCAGCCGCGGTTGCGCCGCGGGCAGGGTGTTCAGGCCGACGTGGTCGTCCAGGGTGCGGACCAGCTCCGGGCGGGTCAGCATCGGGTGCAACCGCTCGGGGTCGTAGGGCCGTTCGCTGCTCGAGGCCCGCCGGGCGGCGGCCTGCACCGTGGTGACGACCTCGATCACCGCGGACCGGATGGCGCTGCGCGGGTCGTGGTGGGCACCGGCGGCCAGGAAGCAGCGCGGGGCGTCGGGGTGCCGCCCCCGGTACCGGCAGACGGCCACCACGGCCGGGATGCCGAGGTCGTTGGTGGCGTCCAGCAGGATCAGCCGGTAGCCCGACAGCGCCGCCCGGTCGGCGAGTCGGCGCACCTCGAGGTCCTCGGCGGGCAGCGCGATCCGGGGCAGCGGGGTGGCGGCGTACCAGGCCATCAGGAACGCGTCCCGCTCGGCCACCTCGAACAGGCCGTACAGCGCGGCCTCCTCGGGACTGTTGCCGAGTCCGCAGCCGTTCGAGCTCTCGTAGACCACCCGCGGCCGGTCGGTGCCGGGGACGTCCCAGTACGCGACGTGCTCGGGCAGCAGGAGCGGGCGGTCGCGGGTCAGCGACCAGCCGTGCACCCAGTCGAGTTCCAGCTCCGGGTGGTAGGGGACGGTGGAACTGGCCGGGTGGCCGTGGTACGTGGGGTCCGGCAGGCCCAACCGGGCCGGGTCCAGCGCCCGTTCGGGGCCGAGCCGGGCGTAGGCGGCGCGCAGCGCGGTGCGCCGGCCGGTGGGGCGCATCCCGGCGAACCGCTCGACCGCCTCGAAGAGCGCGACGCGTTCGCTGCTCCCGAAGTCGGCCGCCCGGCCGTAGCCGCCGTCGTCCACCGCGCGACCGTCCGCGACGTAGGCGCTGGTCAGGCTGAACGCCGAGTCCTCGGTGCGGACCAACCGGCGGACCGGGCCGAAGCGCTCGTCGTGCAGGGCGGCGCGCAGCGGGTCCGCGCCGGTGCGGGTGTCGGGGGCGAGCCGGGCGTTGGGTTGGCGCAGCACGCTCGGATCGGGGAGCGGGCGCGGGGTGAGCGGCACCCGGGCGGCCGCGGCGGTGTCCGGCGGCAGCGGGGCGCAGACCGGGCAGCCGCCGACCGGGCGCACGTGGTGGGTGGACCAGGTGGCGCGGTCGCCGTGCACCACGTGGACGGTCGCGCCGATGGGCGGGTCGGGGGGCGTGTCGGTGTTCGCGTCGGCCAGGAGTTCCGCGGCCAGGGTCAGCACCGCCTCGTCGAGGGCCGGCACGATCAGCCCGCCCAGCGCCAACCGCGGGCTCTGCCACGGCACCCGGCCCCCGGCGGTGGCCAGCCGCTGGTACTCGGTGCAGCTCAGACAGGCCCCGGCCCCCGGCCGCAGCACCGGCCCGACCACGATCAGTGCCCCGTCGCACCGCACCGGCACCTGGACCACCGGGTGCGCCAGCGCGTGCCGGCTCAACTCGGCGGCCAGGCCCGGACTCCACTCGTCGAGCAGCACCACGGCCGAGCCCGCCACCGCGGCGAGCGCCGCCTCGGCGGTGAGCACCGGCGGGTGGGCGCCCGGCGGAGGCAGGGGCGGCGCAACGGGCGGCGTCAACAGCGAGGTCCCCGGACCGGCCACCGACGCGGCGGCGCGCGGGGTCACGGGTGCGGTCATCGGAGGCCTCCCGTCGAGGTGCGGACAGCGGGACGCGGGTTCACCGGTGCGGTCATCGCGAACCTCCGGCGGGGGCGAGGACGGTGAAGCCGCAGGCGTGCAGGGCCGCGGCGAGGGGGGAGGTGTCGGTCACGTCCGGCGCCAGCGGCACGGCGTGCAGGCCGGTCAGCCGGCGCAGCGCGAGGTGCAGGGCGGGCTCCCGGGTGGCGAGGCCGGCCAGCCAGCCCGTGGTCGAGCCCTCGTCCTCCCAGCTCGCGGGCTCGACCCCGGCGGCGGCGAGGGGCGCGAGGGCCCCGCTGGGGAACGACCACGCCGCCGGGCGGCCGGCCACGGCGCGGGCAACGGCGCCCAGGGCGGCCAGCGCGACCGCGTCGCCGGCGGTGGCCTCGACCGCCCGGCCGACCGGCTGCCCGGCGACCCGGACAACGGCCCGGTGCACACCCGGTGCGAGGCAGCTGACCGCCACCCAGGGCTTGGCCAGGTGCAGTTCGCCCAGGGTGCGCCACCAGTGCCGGGCCTGCGGGTGCTCGCTCCACGGCGACGCGGGCCGCCGGTTGGCCGCGCCGGTCCCGGACCGCACCGCGGCGCGCAGCGCGCGTCCCCAGGCGTGCTCCGGGGTGGCGCCGACGGCCACCCGCGGCGGCCGGTCCGCCGCGCCGCCGCCCAGCCGCAGTTCGGCCGCGGCGCAGAGGGCGTCCAGCCGGGCCAGGTCGGTCCGCGCGCCGGCCGCCAGGAGCACCCCCTCTGGCGGCACTCCCGCAGGCGCCGGGCAGCTCACCAGGGCGACCGGCAGCTGCGGCAGCTCGCCCGGTTCCGCCGCGGCGAGGACGCCGAGCCGGTCGTCGCCGAGCGCACCGGCCCGGTGCAGCGCCTGGGCCAGGGTGACGGGCGGGGGCAGCGGTGCGGCCCGGTCGGGGTCCAGGGCGAGCGAGCCGAACCAGCTCCGGTACTCGGCGCGCAGCGGCCCGGCCTGGGCCAGCAGCACCGCCGGGCGTCCCGGCAGCACCCGGTGGTCCTCGCCCTCGGTCGCGGGGTCGGGCAGGCCGGCCACGGCGCAGAGCAGCCGCTGGGTGGCGGCGCCGGCGAGCAGCGCGGTCAGCGCCGGCGGCACCCGGGCCTCGTCGGTGCCCCAGCCCAGCCGGGCGGCCAGCGCCGACGCGTCCGCCGTGGCCTGCTCGGGGCTGCCCGGCGCCGTGACGAAACCGCCCTCCCGGGTGGCCCGGACGGCGACCGCCTGCAGTCGTCCGGACGCGCCGAGCGCCAGCAGCAGCACCCCGGCGCCGGATTCGGTCACCTGACACGGCGAGCTCCCCGCGCGGTGCAGGGCCCGCAGCGCGGCCCGGGCCAGCGGGGAGGCCGGGTCGGCCGCCTGCACCCGGATGCGGGCGCCGGCCAGGGCCGCGGCGGCGGCCGCCGGTTGCGGGGCGGTGGCGCGCAGCCAGGGGGCAGCAGGGGTGGCGGCCGCGTCCACCAGCAGGTCATGGGTGCGCAGGTGGCCGATCAGGGTGTTCAGCGCGGCGCGCAGCGGCGAGCCGGCGGGGGCGTGGTCGATCAGCGCGGTGTGGTCGCCGCTCTGCAGTGCCTCGGCGAGCAACTGCCAGAGGGCCGGCAGCGCCCGACTGCCCTCCAGGGTGACCGCGGAGCGCCGCCCCCGCAGGTGCAGCCCCTCGCGCAGCGGCGTGACGGCGACCCCGGGCCGCAGCCGCCACCCCTCCAGGGCGGCCACCGCGTCGGCCACCTCGACCCCGTCGGGGTGACCCGTGGTGGGGCTCATGACGCCGCCTTCTCCTGGCTCGACGCCGCCGCCGGGCCGGAGGCCGCCGCCAGGCTCGCCGCCTCGGCCAGCCGCTCGCGCCAGCGGTGCCCGGTGAGCTCCGGGACGGCCTGCACCACCAGGTAGGCGGCCAGGTAGCGCTCCACCGGGCGGACGCCGCAGCCGGCCAGCAGCCGGTAGAGACCATTGGTGCAGGTGCGGTAGACCAGGTACTCCGGGTCGGCGAACATCCCGCCGCGCGGATCGGCGCGGCGCATCATCCGGTGGAACTCGCTGAACCTGCTGCGCAGTTCGGGAGTCCAGCGGTGCAGCGCGGCCTGATCCCCGGTGGCGGCGGCGCGCTCGGCGTAGGCGGCCGGCCGACCGGCCAGGTCCGCGCCGGCCGCGAGCCGACGCTGCGTCAGTTCCCAGGCGCTGGTCGACCAGTAGGCCCAGGGCTGCTCGGCGGGCTGCAGCCGGCCGGCCGCGACCCGCTCGACCAGGGCGGTGACGGCCGCGCGCGAGTCGGTCCAGCGCCGCTCGAAGGACTGGCGCAGCCGACCGTCCGGGTCGTCGTGCAGCAGGAAGTCCTCCAAGTGGGAGACGTAGGAGTAGTGCCCGCCGACCAGGGCGCCGGGGTGCGCGGCGGCGTGCGCGGTCAGGACGCCGACCAGCAGCTGCACCCGGGCGGCGGAGGTGTCGCCGGCGGCGGCGAGGAAGTCCGCGCCGGCCCGCAGCGCGGGCAGCCCGAGCCGGAGCAGGTCGTCCCGCAGGGCGGCACCGTCCGGGCCGAGCAGGGCGCGCAGTCCGCTCCGGTCGACGCTCTCGATCCGCGCGGTGTTGTCGGGCACCACCGGGCCGTAGGGCGGGGCGATGAGTTCGGCGCGGCCCGCCGCGGCCGCCTCGGCGAGCAGCTCGGCCGTGCTGCGGTCGCTCTGCGAGGGGTGGGAGCGGAGCCAGCCGCGGACGGCCAGCACGCCCTGCTCGGCGGCGGCCGCCACCTGCTCGGGCGGGCCGTCGATCCGCACCCGCAGGTGCGGGCCGTGCAGCCAGTGCCGCTCCACCTGGGCCGCCAGGCCGTGTGCCGCGCAGCGCTCGGCGAGCGGCAGGATCGCCTCGCGGAGCAGGGCGTTCTTGTCGGGCTGGTGGTAGTAGGCGACCACGTCACGGGCGGCGGCGTCACCGGTGGCCGGGTCGGTGTCGAGATCGGCGAGTACCTTCGGGATGGTCATGGCGGGCATGGGCACCTCCTGGTCGCGGCGGTCGGACGGGTCATGGGGGTCGGACGGGACATGGAAGTCGGACAGGTTGCCGAGCTCGGACGGCTCGCGGGGCTCGGGCCGCTCGCGGAAGCCGGCGGCGGTCATCCGGACCACCCGGCGCTCCGGTCCCGCCCGGCGCGGTAGGCCTCCACCACCAGCTCCACCACCCGGCCGGCCCGCGCCCGCCCGCCGGGCGCCGGCAGCGCCTCCTCCAGTACCACGCCCCCGGGGTGCCGGGCCAGCCAGCGGCCCAGGCAGCGCAGCTGGAGGGCGTTCCCGAGGTCGACGAACTGCGGCTTGGGCTGCCGCAGTTGGGTGAGGAGCGCGTCGGCGGTCCAGCCCTCGGGGGCGGCCTGGGCCGGGCGCAGGAAGAGCTGCTCGGGCAGCCCGAGCAGCGCCCGCCAGCGGGCGGCGGTGGCCGCCGGAACCTCGCGGTCGGCGGCCAGTTCGGCGGTGAGCGCGCCGACCACGGCGGCGGGCAGGTGCCAGCGGCGGCGTTGCAGGACCAGGTGGCGGTACCCGAGCCGCGGGGTGCGGACCACCCGGCCCCCGGGGGCGAGCAGCGCGGTGGCCGACAGCAGCGGCTGGAAGTCGACCACGCCGTGCGGGTGGTCGCAGAGCAACGGGGCCAGCCGCTGCGGCAGCATCACCGGGGCCAGGAAGCCGGCGTACAGCACGTCGAGCGGTTCGCCGGTGGCCCGCAGTCGGAACCGGAGTTGGTCGGCCGCCTGGTCGTGCCAGAGTTCCAGCTCGGACTCGCCGATCGAGGCCCAGCGCCGGTCGGGGCCGATCTCGTCGGGCACCAGCAGCGGGTGCAGGTTGGCGTTGAAGCCGCCGACCGGGCGGACCTGGGCAACCCGCGCCTTCGGCCCCAGCCCGCGGCGGACCTGTCGGGCGATCGCGTCGGTGGCCTCGACCGGCAGGGTGTCGAGGAACCGGCTGCTGAACCGGCCCCAGCCGCCGTACACCCGGTTGACGCAGAGCAGCCCCGCGGCCGGGTCGCGCTGGACGAAGTACGAGTAACCGAGCGGGCGGGCCACGGCCCAGTCGGGCAGCCGGGCGCCGAGCCCACGGACCAGCTCGACCGGCAGCGCGAGGTCGCCGACCTCGCCGACCTCGCCCGCGCCCTCGCCCGCGCCGCGGTCCCCGCGGAGCCCGGCGACCGCGGCCAGCACCTCGGCGCGCAGGTCGGCCAGCTCGGCCAGCCCGGCGGGCAGCTCCGCGCGTTGCCGCGGGTCCAGGGCGGCCAGCCGCCCGGCGTCCTGCCAGGCGGCGACCAGCTCGGTGCCGAACTCCCACACCCGCGGGCACCGGCCGCCGG
This sequence comes from Kitasatospora sp. LaBMicrA B282, assembly GCF_050325825.1. Lineage (NCBI taxonomy): Bacteria > Bacillati > Actinomycetota > Actinomycetes > Kitasatosporales > Streptomycetaceae > Kitasatospora > Kitasatospora sp. LaBMicrA B282. The sequence continues at coordinate 2,796 of NZ_JBNQTI010000123.1, read as the reverse complement.
GCCCGTAGCGGGCCACGAACCGGTCCAGCGCCAGCCGGCGCACCAGGTTCCCCAGGTCGAACAGCTCGGCCAGCGGGGTGAGTTCGGCCAGTGCCCCGGTGTCCGCGGCGGTCAGCTGCCCGGCCGCTCGCAGCGGCTGCGGCGCCACCACGTCCTCGGAGAGCACGCTCAGCGGCACGCTGTCGGCGGCGACCGGACGGCCGGCCAGGTCCAGCACGGCGTGCCAGCGGTCGGCCAGCTCGGCGAGCGCGGCCGGGCGGCGGTCGGCGGGGGTGGCGGCGAAGGTCTCGGTGCGGTGGTCGATCTCGGCCAGTCGGTCGGCGAGTTCGGCGTCCGCGGGCCGCCCGCGCAGCCGGCGGACCAGCTCGGTCAGCGGCTCGGCCGCCTGCGGGTCGACCGGCTCGGTGGGGAGCAGCAGGCCGGCCCCGGTCAGCCGGTCCAGGAACGCCACGGCGGCCGGGCGGTTCGCCGGGCCGCCCAGCGCGGCCGTCAGCCGGTCGGTCAACTCGGCGAGGGCGATGGGGTGTTCCGCCTGCTCGGTGACGAAGGCCAGCGGACCGGTGGCGGGCAGGGCCAGCTCCTCCTCGGTGCTGAGCAGGTAGCGGCCGCCGGCGTGGTGCAGGTTGCTGCGGGCGTAGACGGCGCGGCCGTCGGCGATCCGCGCGGTGCTGGTGATCCGGTGCGGCAGGTCGGCGCGGCGCTGCGGGTCGTCGAGCAGGGCCTGGGTGAGCGCCCCGACCAGGACCCGGTTGACCTTGACCACCGGGGTGAGCGGGCCGGCGCCGAGCTGTTCGCCGAGATCGCCGAGGCCGCGGGAGTCGAGCGGCCCGGCCGGCCCGTCCAGGCCCGGGGCGAGCGGCCCCCAGCCGACCGCGGTGAACCAGGAGAGCGGGCTGGTCTTGGTGCTGGCCCGCAGCGCGTACCGCAGCACGCCGGGCTCCTCCTTGCGCGCCCGCCGGTCGGCGGCCCCCGCCCCCGCGCGCTGCACGGCGCGGAGCAGGTCGGTGCTGGTCAGCGCAACCGCCCGGGCCAGTGCGGGCTCCCGGCAGAGCGCCGCCAGGGCGACCCGCTCGGCCACCAGCGCCGGTGGCCCGCTGCCGTCGAGGGCGGCGAGCAACTCGGCGTGTTCCTGACGCAGCGTCAACCAGTGGGCCAGCTCCGGCACCCGACCCGGCAGGTCGGCGAGCCGGGCGAGCAGCGCGGGCCGCGGCTCACGCCCGTTGTGCAGGGCGCGCCGCAGCGGCAGCACCACCTCGCGGTGGAAGTCCTCGGTGTGGCCCGCCCGACTGGCGTACAGGGCGTCGCCGAGCGCCGGTCGCAGTGCAGCCAGTGCCGCCTCCACCCGGGCCAGCGCCGCGAGTTCGGCCCGGAAGGCGGTGGCCGGCGGCTGCTCGGCCGGGTAGCCGAGCACCGTCGCCCGGACCAGCACGTAGGGCGCGCAGTGCACGGCGTAGTCGCCGCGGTCGGTCGCCGCGTGACGCCTGGCGTCCAGGACGTCCGTCATCTCTCCCCCTCCTCCGAGCCGGCTCTGGCCTGCGACGCGGTGACCGCGCGTCCCCGGGGTCGGGAGCGCGCGGTCACCCCTGCGCCGGGTCAGGCGGCGGTTAGAGCGGCTGCGGGTAGGGGTGCGGCTGGGCGCAGGACGAGGAGCCCTGGCAGGAGCTGGAGCCCCAGGAGGCGCCGCCCTCGGGCAGGGCGGCACTGTCGCGCAGCGAGGTGACGGTGAGGTCGGTCAGGTCGAGATCGGCGAGCTCGAAGCTCGGGGCGTCGCCGTCGGCGGGGGTGCCATGGGTGAGATCGGACATGTCGGTCTCCCTCGGGTCGGGGAATGGCTGAGGTGCGCTTCCGATGCTGTCAGCGATGCCTCAAGACCCACTCGAACCGACTTGCACCCCGGGCGGTCCGGTGCAGACGTGCCGGTGCTGCCGTGCCAGTACTGCCGTGCCGGTGCCGCCGTCAGCGGGGTTCCGGGCGGCCGGCGACGAGCAGCACGACCCCGTGCGAGCCGGCCTTCCGGTCGGCGGCGATCTCCTGGTACTCCGGCGAGTCGGCCCACTCCCGGAAGGCGGCGGTGTCCGGGAAGGCGAGCAGGACCACCTTCTGGTGCTCCCAGCTGCCCTCCTCCACCGAGGGGTGCTCGTCGGCGGCCAGCAGGCTCCCGCGGAAGCGGCCGAGCACCTCCAGGAAGCGACGCTGGTAGCGGTCGTAGCGGGCGCGGTCGGTGATCGACAGCTGGGCCACCGCGTAGACGGTCATGCGTCCTCCTTCGACGGGCGTCGAATCGCGCCACCCCGTGCTTAGTCGGGCCCGGTGTATCGTCGGCCACAGCCTGGCTGACACCGTTTCAGACGCACCCGAGTCGACCGGAGTTCCGATGACCGCGCTGCTGATCCTCAACTACCACGTGTCCGACCAGCAGCGCCTGGACGCCTACCGGAAGGCGGCGACCCCCGTACTCCTCGGCCCGGACCGCGGCGAGATGCTGGTCGGCACGGACCGCACGCTGCACCTCGGCGAGGGCGGCCGTCCGACCGGCGGCACCCACACGGTCGTGCTGCGCTTCGCGGACGTCGAGCGGGCCGAGGCCGTCTACCACTCGGCCGAGTACCAGGAGCTGGTGCCCGAACGGCTCGCCGCCACCGAGCCGTTCGCCGCGATGATCGTGCCCGAGCTCTAGGGCCTGTCTTCAAACCCCCGTCGTCCGCCCGAAGGGCGGGCGCGGCGGCGTTGGGGTGCGTGCATCGGCGGCGCCGAGGAGGGAGTCCATGCGGAGCATCGGCGACTGACGAGAAGCCG
>NZ_JBNQTI010000122.1:0-28059 GCF_050325825.1 Kitasatospora sp. LaBMicrA B282 | reverse complement strand
CCATCACGCCGAGCGCCGCCGCCGGCACGCCGGCCGGCAGCCCGGCCCCGAGCGTCCCGGGGGTGCCGGCCGGCTGGGCCCCGGTGGCCGCGGCCGAGATCGGCACCGCGCAGGCCCAACTGGCCGAGCTGGCGGCCGCCTCGCCCGAGCTGGCCCGCCTGCTCGCCTCGGTCGCGGCCGGCTGCGCGCTGCGCGCCGTCCAGCTGGGCGACCAGGCCCCGTTCCCCGCCGACCCGGCCGACGCCGACCCCTCGACCGCCGGCGCCTCGAGCACCCTCCCATCGCCCGTCGCCCCGGCGACGCCCGGTCAGCCGGGCCCGAGCGCGGCGAAGTCCGCCCCGGCCGGCTCCCCCTCGGTGAGCCCCGCCCCGACCGGCGGCCCGTCCGCCGGTGCCGTCACCGCGCTGCAGGCCGCGCTGGCCGGCGAGCACACCGCCGTCTACGCCTACGGCGTGATCGGCGCCCGAATACCGCCCGGCCCCCAGCGCGACGACGCCCAAGCCGGCTACGCCGCCCACCAGGCCCGCCGGGACGCCTGGCAGCGGATGCTGACCGACGCCGGCGCCACCCCGGCGCCCGCGGCCCCCGGCTACCAGCTGCCCTTCCCGGTGACCGACCCGAACGCGGCGAGCACCCTCGCCGGCACCGTCGAAGCCCGGCTGACCCCGCTCTACGCCGACCTGGTGGCCGCCGGCAGCGGCCCGCTGCGAGCAGCCGCCGCCACCGCACTGCGCGAGTGCACCCTGCAGGCCTACCACTGGGGCAACCCGCTCGGCCCGCTGCCCGGGCTGCCCGCCGCGGCCGGCTCCGGCGCCACCCCGAGCGGCCCGCCGAGCCCCGGACCGAGCGCCTGACCGGCACCCCCGAACACCCCCGACCGGCCCCCGACCAGCGCCGCCTCCCGCCGCACCGGGCCGCGATGGCCGACAATGAGGCAGGAGCGCAGGCGCGGACCAGGGCCCACGGGCCACACCCGTGGGACACCGAGCGGAGGGCCGGCATGAAGCCAGCAGCGGGGCAGATCACCGTCCCCGACCGGGTGCGGCAGAGCGTGCTGGCCCGCCAGGGCGAGGCCGGCGCCCGCTGGCTGGCCGCCCTGCCGGACCGGGTGGCCCGCCGACTGGCGCACTGGGACCTCACCCTGGACCGGATCGCCGACCCCGGCGGCCGGCTCAGCGTGGTCTGCTACGTGCGGCGCTCCGACAACAGCCCCGCCGTGCTCAAGGCCGGGCTGGTCACCCCCGAGACCGCCCAGGAACACGCCGCGCTGACCGGGTGGGCCGGCCGCGGCGCGGTGCTGCTGCTGGACGCCGACCCGGCCGAGGGCTTCCTGCTGCTGGAGCGGCTGCACGGCGACATCCCGCTGCGCTCGCTGGCCGAGGCGAAGGCGATGCTGGAGGCCACCGGCCTGCTGCAACGGCTGTGGACCGGGCCCGCCGCGGGCCACGCCTTCCCCACGGTGGCCGAGCACGTCGCGGTGCGCACCGACTGGCTGCGCCGGCACCGGGCGGCGGCCGAGCAGCTCGACGCCCGCCCGCTGGTGGACGCCGCGCTGGCCGCCGCCGAGGAGTTGCTGGCCTCCGCCGACGAGGCCTTCCTGCTGCACGGCGACTTCCACCACGGCAACGTGCTGGCCGCCGACCGGGCCCCCTGGCTGGCCATCGACCCGCAGCCGCTGGTCGGCGAGCGGGCCTTCGACCTGGCCTGGCTGGCCCAGGACCGCAAGGAGACGCTGATCGCCGGGCCGAGCCCGGAGGGCGCGGTGCGGCGCCGGCTGCACCAGCTGGCGGACGCGCTGGAGGTGGACGGGGAACGGCTGCGCGGCTGGACGCTGTTCCGCAGCACGGCGGCCGGGCTGGCCGCACTGGCCGGCGGCGACCGCGGCGGGGCCGAGCTCTACCTGGAGTTCGCCGGCCGGCTGTAGGAGCGGTCGTAGAGCGGCAGCCGGGCGCCCATCACGGCGTAGGGGCGGTCGGTGTTCGGGAAGCGCACCGGGCGGGCCAGGTCGCGGTAGCCGAGCGAGCGGTAGAGGCGGCGGGCGGGGGTCTCGGCGTCGATCGCGGAGAGGATGCTGCGCGGCAGCCCGGACCGGTCGCACAGGGTGCGGATCAGGGTGCTGCCCAGGCCGCGGCCCTGGTACTCGGGCAGCACGTGCAGCTCGGTGATGGCGAACACCCCGTCCAGCCAGTCGCCGTGGCCGCGGGCCTCCAGGTGCGGCTCGATCACCGTGCTCCACCAGTGCTCGCGCAGGTTCGGCATGCCGTAGCCGAAGCCGACCAGCCGACCGCCGCAGAGGGCGCCGAGCGCCAGCACCCCGGGTTGCAGCGCGTGCCGCCCCACGATGTGCAGCCGGACCGCGACCTCCTCCGAGGAGAGTCCGAAGGCGGCCGCCTGCACCTCCAGCGCGTAGGGCGCCCAGGCCGCCAGGTCGATCGGCTGGACGGTCACCTCGGTCAACTGCTGCTCCATGCCCGGGACGTTACTCCTTCCCGTCCAGCACCGGGGCCATCTCCGCCGCACCGGTCCCACGCACCGAGCCCAGAACAGCAGCGAGCCCAGAACAGCGCCGAGCTCAGAAGAGCACCGACATGAAGGCGCCCACCTCGCGGAAGCCCACCCGGCGGTAGGCGGCCCGGGCGGGCAGGTTGTAGTCGTTCACGTAGAGGCTGACCACCGGGGCGACCTCGCGCAGCGCGATCTCCAGCACCGCGGCCATCCCGGTCTCGGAGAGCCGCCGGCCGCGGTGGGCCGGTGCCACCCAGACGCCCTGGATCTGGCAGGCGCCCTCGGTGACCGCGCCGATCTCGGCCTTGAAGATCACCTCGCCCTGCTCCGAGATCCTGGCGAAGGAGCGGCCGCCGCCCACCAGTTCGGCCACCCGGGCCTGGTAGAGCAGCCCGCCGTCGCCGGCCAGCGGCGAGACCCCGACCTCCTCGGTGAACATCGCCACGCAGGCCGGCATCAGCAGGTCGATCTCGTCCCGGCGCACCCGGCGGACCAGCGGGTCGGGCCGCACCTCGGCGGCGGGCTCGGTGGCGGCCATCAGCGGCTGGTGGGCGCGGACCTCCCGGGCCGGGCCCCAGCTGCGTTCCAGCAGCGCCCAGAGGGCGGCGGTGGACTCGGCGGGGCCGACGATCGAGGAGCAGCGCCGGCCCTGGCGCCGGGCCCGCTCGGCGAAGGCCCGCACGGCCTGCGGCCCGGCGTTGATCGGGACCAGGTTGGCGCCGGCGTAACAGAGCGACTCCAGCCGGCCGTCCCGGTCGAACCAGCCCCACATCTCGCCGCCGAGCCGCCACGGGTCCAGGCCGACCGCCTCGACCCGGGTGGCGACGAAGGCGTTGGCGACCGGGTCCCGGTGCAGCACCTCCAGGGTGTCGGCGAGGTCCGGCGTGTCCAGCACCCGGGTCTCCCCCAGCAGGCCGCGACCGGCCTGGAGGGAGCCCGGGAGCATCACACCTCGATCGAGCACAGCGCCTCATCCACCGTCAGTCGGCGGCGATCACGGTCGGGGTGCCGGCCTCGGCGCCCTCGGCCTGCATCTGCTCGGCGAGCAGCATGGCCTCCTCGATCAGGGTCTCCACGATCTTCGACTCGGGCACGGTCTTGATCACCTGGCCCTTGACGAAGATCTGCCCCTTGCCGTTGCCCGAGGCCACCCCGAGGTCCGCCTCGCGCGCCTCGCCCGGCCCGTTCACCACACACCCCATGACGGCCACCCGCAGCGGCACCTCCATCCCCTCCAGGCCCGCCGTGACCTCCTCCGCCAACTTGTACACATCCACCTGGGCCCGCCCGCACGACGGGCAGGAGACGATCTCCAGCCCCCGCTGGCGCAGGTTCAGCGACTCCAGGATCTGGATGCCGACCTTGACCTCCTCCACCGGCGGCGCCGACAGCGAGACCCGGATCGTGTCCCCGATCCCCTCCGCCAGCAGCGCACCGAACGCCACCGCCGACTTGATCGTCCCCTGGAACGCCGGACCCGCCTCCGTCACCCCCAGGTGCAGCGGGTAGTCACACGCCGCCGCCAGCTGCCGGTAGGCGTTGATCATCACGACCGGGTCGTTGTGCTTCACCGAGATCTTGATGTCCCGGAACCCGTGCTCCTCGAACAGCGAGCACTCCCACAGCGCCGACTCCACCAGCGCCTCCGGAGTGGCCTTCCCGTACTTCTCCAGCAGCCGCTTGTCCAGCGAGCCCGCGTTCACCCCGATCCGGATCGGGGTACCCGCCGCGGAAGCCGCCTTCGCGATCTCCCCCACCTTGTCGTCGAACGCCTTGATGTTGCCCGGGTTCACCCGAACCGCCGCACACCCCGCCTCGATCGCCGCGAACACGTACTTCGGCTGGAAGTGGATGTCCGCGATCACCGGGATCTGCGACTTCTTCGCGATCAACGGCAACGCGTCCGCATCGTCCTGCGAGGGCACCGCCACCCGCACGATCTGACACCCCGACGCCGTCAACTGCGCGATCTGCTGCAGCGTCGCGTTCACATCCGAGGTCAACGTCGTGGTCATCGACTGCACCGACACCGGCGCGTCACCACCGACCGGAACGTTGCCGACCATGATCTGCCGTGACACGCGACGCTTCGCGAGCGGCTTGAGAGGCAGGGACGGAATACCGAGCGAGATCGCGGTCATGTGCGCAGGGTTCCCCGGAGTAGAGGTGACGGACGCCGGGTGCGCGGAGATCGCGCACCCGGCGTCCAACGGTACGGCACCCCGGGGGGCGCCCACGCACACCCCCTGAGCGTCCGACTAGGTGAGCTTGACCGGGTTGATGACGTCCGCGATCAACACCAGCAGGGTGAAGCCGACGAAGATGCTGGCCACCACGTAGGCCAGCGGCATCAGCTTGGCCACGTCGAACGGGCCCGGGTCGGGGCGCTTGAAGAGCTTGGCGGTGCGCCGGCGGATCGACTCCCACACCGCTCCGGCCACGTGCCCGCCGTCCAGCGGCAGCAGCGGCAGCATGTTGAACAGGAAGAGCGAGAGGTTGATGCCGGCCAGCAGGTTGACCATGGTGGCGATCCGCTGCGAGGCGGGCAGGTGCAGCGCGAAGACCTCGCCGCCGACCCGGGCCGCGCCCACCATGCCGACCGGGGAGTCGGCCGGCCGCGGGGTGCCCTTGACCACCGAGTCCCAGAGCCCGGGGATCTTGCCGGGCAGCGCGAGCAGCGAGTGCACGCCGGTGTCGGCCATGTCGGACATCTTGCTGATGCTCTCGCCGAGGCCCAGCTGCACCACGCCGGTGGTCGGGCTGATCCCGAGGAAGCCGGCCGTCACCGGCGCGGCGCCGGGGACCGGGTCGCCGTACTTGTCCAGCTTGGCCAGCTGGTTCTTGGTGATCTGCGCGGTCAGGGTGAGCTCCTGGCCGTTGCGCTTCACCACGATCGGCACGGTCCGGCCGTAGGAGTCGCGGATGTCGTTGGACAGCTGCTGGTAGCTGTGGATCCGGTCGCCGCCGAAGGCCACGATGCTGTCGCCCGCCTTCAGCCCGGCCGCGGCGGCCGGCGAGGGGGTGGCACCGGGGGCGCAGGTGTCACTGGCCTGGGTGGCCGGGACCACGCACTGCGAGACCGAGCCGACGATCGGCAGCGACTTGGGCACCCCGAAGCCCATCATGGTGACCAGGAAGAGCGCGAAGGCCAGGATCAGGTTCATGAACGGCCCGGCGAACATCACGATGATCCGCTGCCAGGGCTTGCGGGTGTAGAACAGCCGGTCCTCGTCACCCGGCTGCAGCTCCTCGTAGGAGGCCTCCCGGGCGTCCTCGATCATCGAGCGCCACGGCGAGCTGCTGCGCTTGGTGATCTTGCCGTCCTCGCCCGGCGGGAACATCCCGATCATGCGGATGTAGCCGCCGAACGGGATCGCCTTGAACCCGTACTCGGTCTCGCCCTTCTTCCGGGACCAGATGGTCGGCCCGAAGCCGACCATGTACTGCGGCACCCGGATCTTGAACAGCTTGGCCGTCGACAGGTGGCCCAACTCGTGCCAGGCGATGGAGAAGAGCAACCCGACGATAAAGACCACGATGCCCAGCACCGTCATCACTGCAGTCACCGCTGGTCCTCCGTCATATCGCTCCCACTGGCCGTCCTGCCCGAACCGGGCGCCACTGCCCTACACCGGCCATCCTGCACCCGAATCCCTCGCCGGGTGCAGCCACCCGGTCAGCCCGCCGCAAGCTCGCGGGCCCGGGCCCGGGCCCAGGCCTCCGCATCCAGGACGTCCTCGACGGTCAGCGAAGTTCCCCGAGAGGGGGTTCCGTGCTCGGCCACGACCTTGGCGACCGTGTCCACGATGCCGGTGAAGGCCAGGCGCCCGTTCAGGAAGGCGTCCACGCACTCCTCGTTGGCGGCGTTGAAGACGGCCGGCGCGGTGCCGCCGAGCGTACCCACCTCGCGGGCCAGGCCGACGGCCGGGAAGGCCTCGTCGTCCAGCGGGAAGAACTCCCAGGTGGCGGCCTTGGTCCAGTCGCAGCCGGGGGCCGCGTCGGGCACCCGGTCCGGCCAGCCCAGGCCGAGCGAGATCGGCATCCGCATGTCCGGCGGGCTGGCCTGGGCCAGCGTCGATCCGTCCGTGAACTCCACCATCGAGTGGACCACCGACTGCGGATGGACCACCACGTCGATCCGGTCGAACGGAACGTCGTAGAGCAGGTGCGCCTCGATCACCTCCAGGCCCTTGTTGACCAGGGTGGCGGAGTTGATCGTCACCACCGGCCCCATCGCCCAGGTGGGGTGGGCCAGCGCGTCCTTCGGGGTGACCCCGGCCAGCTGCTCGCGGCTGCGGCCGCGGAAGGGGCCGCCGCTCGCCGTCACCACCAGCCGGCGCACCTCGCGCGCGGTGCCCGCGGTGAGCGCCTGGAAGAGCGCGGCGTGCTCGGAGTCCACCGGCACGATCTGCCCCGGCTTGGCCACCGCCTTCACCAGCGGGCCGCCGACGATCAGCGACTCCTTGTTGGCCAGCACCAGCACCCGCCCGGCGCGCAGCGCCGCCAACGTCGGGGCCAGGCCGATCGAGCCGGTGATGCCGTTGAGCACCGAGTGGCAGGGCAGCTGGGCCAGCTCGGTGGCGGCGTCCGGGCCGGCCAGCACGGTGGGCAGCGGACGTCCCGCGGCCCGCTCGGCCAGCGCGGCGCGCAGCGGCGCCTCGGCCTCGGCCCGGGCCACCGCCACGGTGTGCACGCCCAGCCGGAAGGCCTGCTCGGCCAGCAGCTCGACCTGCCCGCCGCCGGCCGACAGCGCCACCACCCTGAAGCGGTCCGGGTTGCGGAGCACGATGTCGATGGCCTGGGTGCCGATCGAGCCGGTCGAGCCGAGCAGGACCAGTTCCCGGGGGCCGGAGGGGTCGTCGACGGCCGGAGTGAAGCGCAGCTGCGGGTGGGCGAGCGAGTTCATGGGCTCCATTGTGGCGTGCGGTGGGCGACCGGTGTGCCGCTCCCCCGCGGTTCACCCGGTCAGGGCCACCGGGGCGGCGGACGGCGGCGCCGACGCGGCCGGCCCCGGACCGCGGGTGCGGTCCGGGGCCGGCCGGTACGACTGGCTCGGTGGCGGGGACTCAGAGGTCCAGGCCGGTGAGCACCAGCACCTTCTCGTAGGTGAAGTCGTCCATCGCGTACTTCACGCCCTCGCGGCCCACGCCGGAGTCCTTGACCCCGCCGTAGGGCATCTGGTCGGCGCGGTAGGACGGCGCGTCGCCGATGATCACACCGCCGACCTGCAGCTCCCGGTGGGCCCGGAAGGCGGTCTGCACGTCGTGCGTGAAGACGCCCGCCTGCAGGCCGAACTTGGAGTCGTTGACCAGCGCGAACGCCTCGTCGGTGGAGTCCACCCGGTGCAGCGACAGGACCGGCCCGAACACCTCGGCGGTGGCCAGGATCGCGTCCTCGGGCACCTCGGCGAGCACGGTCGGGGCGTAGTTGGCGCCCTGCCGGGTGCCGCCGGCGAGCACCTTGGCGCCCTTGGCGACCGCGTCGGCCACCCACTCCTCGACCCGCTTGGCGGCGTTCTCGTCGACCAGCGGGCCCACGTCGGTGGCGTCGTCGGCCGGGTCACCGGTGACCTGGGCCGCGACCTTGACCAGCACCTTCTCCACCAGCGCGTCGTAGACCGCGGCGTCCGCGACCACCCGCTGCACCGAGATGCAGGACTGGCCGCCCTGGTAGTTGGCGAACATGGCGATCCGGGTGGCCGCCCAGTCCAGGTCGGCCTCCGAGGACCAGTCGGCCAGCACCACCGCGGCGGCGTTGCCGCCCAGCTCCAGGGTGACGTGCTTGCGCGGCACCGAGTCCATGATCTGGTAGCCGACCCGGTCCGAGCCGGTGAAGGAGATCACCGGCAGCCGCGGGTCCTGGACCAGGGCCGGCATGTCGGCGTTGGCCACCGGCAGCACGCTCCAGGAGCCGGCCGGCAGCTCGGTCTCGGCCAGCAGCTCGCCCAGCAGCAGCGCGGAGAGCGGGGTGGCCGGAGCCGGCTTCAGGATGATCGGGGCGCCGACCGCGATCGCCGGGGCGACCTTGTGCGCCACCAGGTTCAGCGGGAAGTTGAAGGGGGCGATGCCCAGCACCACGCCCTTGGGGAAGCGGCGCACCACCGCGAAGCGACCGGTGCCGCCCGGGTCGGTGTCCAGCCGCATGGTCTCGCCGTTGGTCCGGCGGGCCTCCTCGGCGGCCCAGCGGAAGACCGAGGCGGCCCGGCCGACCTCGCCGCGCGACCACTTGATCGGCTTGCCGTTCTCGGCCGTGATCAGCCGGGCGATCTCCTCGGCGCGCTCGGTCAGCCGGCGGGCCACGTGGTCCAGGGCGGCGGCGCGCACGTGCGCCGGGGTGGCGGCGAAGACCGGCAGCGCGGCGACGGCGGCCTCGACGGCCTCGTTCACCTGCGCGTCGGTGGGCACGCTGACCGTGCCGACCAGACGGTCGTCGTAGGGGTGGCGGACCTCGAAGCCGGTCTCGCCGGTCTCCTGGCGGCCGGCCAGCCAGAATGCGTGGGTCGTGGTCACGGTGATTCCGGCCCTCTCGTCGCGGTGGGTGTTCTCCGCCAACGGTAGGGGCACGGCCGTGCGAAACGGATTGGCCAAGGTGGCGCGATGGGGTGCACCGCGCCTGCCAAAGTGGCTGGTGACCCGGCCGGCCGCCGCCCGTTCCCCGCTGCTCCCCGCCTACTCCTCGCCCGAGCGCAGCGCCAGCCAGAGCTCCATCCGGACGTCGGTGTCGTCCAGCGAACGGCCCAGCAGCTCCTCGACCCGGCGCATCCGGTACCGCAGGGTGTGCCGGTGCACACCGAGGTCGGCGGCCGCGGCGTCCCACTGGCCGTGCCGGGACAGCCAGGCCCGCAGGCTCGCCACCAGGTCACCGCGCGCGGTCCGGTCGTGCTCGCGCAGCGGGCGCAGCAGGCCCTCGGCGAACGCGGCCACCGCCTCCTCACCGAGCAGCGGCAGCAACGAGCCGGCCCCGACCTCCTCGTGCCCCACCGAGCGCCGACCGCCGCGCAGCGCCACCGCCAGCGCCCGCTCGGCCTGCGCGTAGGCGCCGCCGGCCTCCTCCACCGGAGCCGGCGCCGAGACGCCGAGCGCCAGCCCCTCGTGCTCCTCCACGGCGCCCAGGCAGGCCCGGTGCACCGCGCCGCCGTCCGCCGCGAGCAGCACCAGCCGCTCGGGGTGGACCAGCCCCTCCTTGCCGTCCTTGCCGGCCGGCTCCCGGGCCACCAGCAGCTTCTCGCCAGCCCGGCCGCCGGCCTGCTCGGCCCGCTCGGCCAGCTCGGTCAGGTCGTGCACCGGCGCCTCGCCGGCCTCCTTCTCACCGCCCGGCGCGGCACCCGCCACCAGCACCCGTATGGTGCCCTCCGGCAGCCCGCCGAACAGCCCGCTGGCCACCTGCCGGGCGGTGGGCACCTGCCCGGCCAGCACCAGGCGCAGCAGGGCCGCGCCCATCCGCTCCTCGGCGTGCCGCAGCTCGCGCGAGCGCTCCAGGGTCAGGGTCAGCAGGGCGACCGCGGCGTTCAGCACGTAACGCTCGGTCGGCGTGATCCGGTCCTCGGTGCCCACCGCCAGGAAGCCGCGGGCCCGCCGGTCGGCACCCAACGACTGGACCACCACGAAGTCCTCGTCGGCGGTGTCGAAGCCCGGCGCCCGACCCTGCAGCGCGGCGCTGGCCGGTGCCGGACGCCGGCGCAGCCGGTCCACCTCGGCGGCCAGCCGGGCGGCCCGGCGGGCCGCCCAGTCCGGGGCCACCACCGAGAGCGCGCCCGAACTGTCGTACAGCGCCGCCCAGCCTCCCAGCCGGGCCGCCAGCCGGCGCACCACCGCGGCGGTGCCGTTCTGGCCGAGGGCCGCCCGGGTCAGCTCCTCCTGCGCCTCGAAGCTGGTGGTCACCGCCTCGTACTGCTCGGCCGCCAGCGCCGCCGAGACCGCCTTGCTGATCGCGATGAACGGCGTCGGCTCGGGCACCCGCAGCAGCGGCAGGCCGCGCTGCGCGGCCGCGTCCACCAGCGGCTGCGGCACCTCGGTGTGCGAGAGGCCGACGCCCAGCCCCAGGCCCACCACGCCGGCGTCGGCCAACCGGTGCACGTAGGCCTGCAGGCTCTTGCTGCTGGTGCCCAGCTTGATCCCGGTGGTGAGCAGCAGCTCGCCGCCCTCCAGGAAGGGGGTGGGGTCGTCCAGCTCACTGGTGTGCACCCAGCGGACGGGCCGCTCCAGGTGGTCCGCGCCGGCGAGGACCGTGAGATGGAGCGAGGTGTTGCGCACGACGGAGGCGAGTGTGGGGGGCATGGCACCTTCGGTGGGACGACCCGGCGGCGTCCTTGCGGCCAGGCGGTGGGGGTGAGGGTTCGCCTCTCATTATGGACGCTGCGGACAAGCCGTGACGCCGAACCTACCGCCGCGTAGCTAACCGAAACCGACTCGAACGCTGACTTTTCGCCACGCGGGTCGTCCCACGGTCGGCACCAGGGCCGCCACCATGGCATCCACCGCGGACCGCTCAGGGCCGCAGGTCCACCAGCAGCGGCGGCACCTGCTCCCCGCCCACCGCGGTCAGCGAGACCACCGCGTGGCCGGCCGGCAGCGCGTGCGCCAGGTCCGAGGGCGACCAGCGCTCCCGCTCCACCTCCCGGGTGGTCACGCTCTCGGTCTGCGCCGTGGTCCCCGACAGCGCCTTGCGGGCCAGCCGCCCGGCCTTGCGCAGCATCCCGCCCGAGGTGTCCGGGGCCAGCGTCACCGCCCGCTCGCGCACCAACACCGTGCCCCAGGCCTCCGAGAACAGCCGGCCGTCCCACGGCGCGATCCCCGGGAACGCCATCCGGCAGCCCACCGCCCCGAACAGCGGCACCCGCAGCGCCTCCGGCAGGTCCACCAGGCTGCGCAGCAGCAGCACCGCACCGGCGTTCGCCCCCGGCAGCCGGCGCAGCCCCTGCACCGCCCCCGCGTCCAGCGCCGCCGAGGCGTCGTCCACCACCAGCCCCGCGAACAGCGAGCGGTCCTCCCGCGCCACCGCCGCCTGCAGGAACTGACCCACCACCAGCCGGGACAGGATCCGGGCCGCCTCCGGGTGCCCGCGCTCCGGCAGCTTCACCCGCACCCGCAACGGGTGCTCCAGCGCCCGCATCGCGAACGCCGGCTTCGCCCCCGGCCCCGCCTCGAAGCACCCGGCGAAGGCCGGCCGGTCCAGCAGCGCCAACCGGTCGGCCAGCAACACCCCCGGATCGTCCGCCTGCCCCTGCCGGGCCCGCCGCTGCTGCACGTCCGGCTCGTGCACCGCCAGCAGCCCGCCGGCCCGCAACTCCTCGACCAGCCGGTCCCAGCCCTCCGCCTCCCCGCCGAGCAGCGCCCTCAACTCGCGCACCCCCGGGTAGCGCCCGTACGCCGCGTGGAACGGACCCACCACCTGCTGCAACGCCATCCGCGCACTCTGCGCCCGGGAGGACAGCTCGTCCGGCAGCAACGCGTCCGCCAACCGGGCCGCCGCCGCGTCCTGGTCACTCGCCGCCCCGTACAGGTCCAACCCGTACCGCGACCCCGGCTCCCCCGGCGCGATCACCACGTCGTACCCCGCATCCGGCCCCAGCTCCGCCTCGGCCGCCCCCACCACCACCACGCACGCCATCCGGGCCAACGCCTGCAGGCAGAGCGCCTCCGCCACCGGCCGCGCCAACCGCGCCGTCTTCCCGGTCCCCGCCGGCCCCACCGCCAACAACGAGGTCGCCAACACCTCCCGGTCCAACGCGAACCCCGCCCCCCGGTGCGCCCCCGGGTTCTTCGGCACGTCCTGCGCCACCCCCAACCGCACCTGCCCGAGCAACAGATCGTGCTCCGCCACCCGCCCCGGCAGATCCCGCGCCTCCGACGGATGCGCACACGCCGCCGCCCCCCGCACCGCCACCTGCTCCCCGAACGCCCGCACCAACTCCGGCTCCGCCACCACCTCCCGCCACACACGGTGGATGCGCACGTAGTCGACATCACTGACGCGCCCGTCCCGGGTGTCCTCCTCCACCACCGCCAACACCTCCCCCAACCCCGCCTGCCGCAACTCACCCCAGGGGTCGACGTCGGGGACGGAGGTGGCGCGCCGCGGCAGTTCGTCGGCCGGACGTTCGTCGGTGACGGTCCTGGCGAGGAGCGGCATGACGTTGCGCCGGAAGCCGGCCGGCGCCAGGAACCGCCGGTACACCTCCACCCACCGGCCCATCCGCCCGAAAAGCACCAGGAAGACGAGCAGCAACAGCAGGTTCAACAGCGTCTCGACCACATTGAACTGGTCCGGAGAGAGCACCTTGAACCAACCCAGGTACCCGATGGTGTACATCACCGCCGGCGTGCCGTAGCGGTAGGCGAGCAGGCAGACCAGCACGTTGGCCGCCGCGCGCAGCAGCAGGGGGCCGACTGACTGCGGCGGTTCGTCCGAGTCGGCCACGACGCCCTCGGCCGAGTACCCGTAGCGGTAGATGCCGGGCGGGGCCGGCGGCCGGTGCTCGGCGACCCAGCCGGCGAGGCCCGGCCGGGGAGCCCGACGCGTCGACTGCGACGGCACGCTGCTCTGGTCCAGCGCCGGACTCCTCGGGGGCACCAACTCCGTCCGCCCGCCCTGTCCGCCGTCCAGTCCCATTGCGGCCCCGCTCCCTTGCCCCGACGTGCCCGGCTGAGTGTTACCCATGCCGCCCGACGGGCGACACCCCGCGCTCAATGTAGTGGAGGGGGCGGCCGGAACCCCTGTGCCTCCCCGGGCGTCCGCCGGGCGGGTGGCGGTGGCCGGGCAGGACAAGTCGGACGGCGCAGTGCGCCCGACTGGCGCATGCCGGGGTCGGCGGGGCGGCCGTAGCCTGCGAGGGAACGCGCGGGCACGCACCTCCGTTGCATGCCGCGATGCACGCCGCGCACACCGCGCGCACCGAGCCGACTGGAGATACCCCCATGAGCGCTGCACCGCTCCCGCAGGAGCGCCGTCTGGTCACCGCGATCCCCGGCCCGAAGTCGCAGGAGCTGCAGGCCCGCAAGCTGGGTGCGGTGGCGGCGGGCGTCGGGACCACGCTGCCCGTGTACGTCTCGCGCGCCGGGGGCGGCGTGCTGGAGGACGTGGACGGCAACAGCCTGATCGACTTTGGCTCCGGCATCGCCGTCACCAACGTGGGCAACAGCGCCGAGGCCGTGGTGGCCCGGGCGAGCGAGCAGCTGGCCGCCTTCACCCACACCTGCTTCATGGTGACCCCGTACGAGGGCTACGTCGCCGTCGCCGAGCAGCTCAACGAGCTGACCCCGGGTGACCACGAGAAGCGCACCGCGCTGTTCAACTCCGGTGCCGAGGCGGTGGAGAACGCGGTCAAGATCGCCCGCGCCTACACCAAGCGCACCGCCGTGGTGGTGTTCGACCACGGGTACCACGGCCGGACCAACCTGACCATGGGTCTGACCGCGAAGAACATGCCGTACAAGCACGGCTTCGGTCCGTTCGCGCCGGAGATCTACCGGGTGCCGGTCGCCTACCCCTACCGCTGGCTGACCGGGGCGGAGAACTGCGCCGCCGAGGCCGCCGCGCAGGCGATCGACATGATCAACAAGCAGATCGGCGCGGAGAACGTCGCGGCGATCATCATCGAGCCGATCCAGGGCGAGGGCGGCTTCATCGAGCCGGCCAAGGGCTTCCTGCCGGCCATCGTGGAGTACGCCAAGGCCAACGGGATCGTCTTCGTCGCGGACGAGATCCAGACCGGCTTCTGCCGCACCGGCCAGTGGTTCGCCTGCGAGGACGAGGGCGTCGTCCCGGACCTGATCACCACCGCCAAGGGCATCGCCGGCGGTCTGCCGCTGGCCGCGGTGACCGGCCGCGCCGAGATCATGGACGCCGCGCACGCCGGTGGCCTGGGCGGCACCTACGGCGGCAACCCGGTGGCCTGCGCCGCCGCGCTGGGCTCGATCGAGACCATGAAGTCGCTGGACCTGAACGCCAAGGCGCAGCGGATCGGCGAGGTCATGCTGGGCCGGCTGCGCGCGATGCAGGAGAAGTTCGAGGTGATCGGCGAGGTCCGCGGGCGCGGCGCGATGATCGCCGTCGAGCTGGTCAAGCCGGGCACCAAGGACCCCAACCCGGAGTTCACCGCCGCCGTGGCCAAGGCCTGCCACGCCGAGGGCCTGGTGGTGCTGACCGCCGGCACCTACGGCAACGTGCTGCGCTTCCTGCCGCCGCTGGTGATGCCGGAGCACCTGCTGGTCGAGGGCCTGGACATCATCGAGGGCGCGTTCGGGCTGCAGGGCACCACCGCGGCCTGACCCTCCCCCGCCACCCACCGCGTCACTCCCGTGCGCCGGTGCACCCGGGTCCGCCAGGACCGGGGTGCACCGGCGCACGCGTGCGTCCGCACCACGAACGCCGCGAACGCCGGGACCGCCGCGAGCGCTGCGAGCGCTGCGAGCCCTGCGGGCGATCTGAACCGACCCGACGCCCCTGCACGTAGTCTCCGGGAGCCCTGCACAGACACTTCGGCGGCCGTGGAGGTTGCACCGCTTCCAGTGAAGATGCTGTGCGAACCCGGGCGCGTCCGGCCCGCTCGCAATCCGGTTGACGTAGTGTCATGGCAGATGGACAGCGAGCCTCAATCCGTGGTCGGTCCGCCGACCCGCGAGGACAACCAGGTGCCCGGCAAGGCACCGTCACAGGACCGATCGACCGGCCGTCCGGCCCACACCCCCCGGGGCGCACGGAGCGGCGATCACCCAGGCCGCCCCGGGGCTCTCCCCCCCGCTCCGGGGCGGCTCCTGTCTGCCCTGGCACCCCTCGGCTCTGCTCTGGCCGCCCTCGGCCGGGCCTGCCGTGCTCCGCTGGCGCCCTTGTTCCCGGCCGTCCTGCTCGCACTGGTCTCCTGGCAGGTGGCCGTCGACGGGCCGCTGCTCGGCCTGGACCGCACGGTCCGCCACGCGGTCGCCCGGCTGCACGGCACGCTGCACAGCGGCCTGCTCGACTGGCTCGGGCACCTGTTCTCCGACCTCGGCAGCACGGTGCCGGCCATCCCGGTGCTGCTCGGCGCCGGCGCGCTGGCCGCCTGGCGGGCCCGCCGGGCCGGGGTGCGGCGCTGGTGGCTGCCGCTGCTGGTGGCCCCGCTGGCGGCCCTGCTGATCCCGCTGCTGGTGGTGCCGGCCAAGGCCTGGTTCGCCCGGCCGGGCCCGCTCGACCAACCGCTCGCGCCCGGCTCCTGGGGCTGGTACCCGTCGGGGCACACCACCACCGCCGGGGTGAGCTACGGGGTCGGGGCGCTGCTGCTCGGCCGCACGCTGGGCCCGCCGGCCCGCCGGGTGCTGTCCGTGGTGACCGCGCTGCTCGTGCCGGCCGTGGGCCTGGGGCTGATCTGGAGCGTCTACCACTGGTTCCTGGACGTGGTGGCCGGCTGGTGCCTGACCGCCCTGGTGCTGTGGGGCCTGGACCGCGCGCTGCCGTCGCTCGGTGACCCGGCAGCCGGACCGGCACCGGACGAGAGATACTGAGCCTGGCTCACCATGAGGCCGGCCCGGTACCGCCGGTCGCCGCCCGCGCCCCCGTCCCCCGCCGAGGAGCCCCGCATGACCAGCTCGTCCACCGAACCCGCGGCCCTTGACGACGCGCCCCGGACCGTCGGTGCCCCAGCGGGCGGCGAGGGCCTGGCCGAGCTGTCCGACGAGCTGACCCGGGCGATGAAGCGGATCCGCCACCGCACCATGGACCGGCTCGAGCCCTACGGTCTGACGCCGGGCCAGGGCCGCGCCCTGCGGGTGCTGGCGCACGCCGAGCAGTGCGGCACCCCCGGGCGGGCGATGCGGCTGAGCGAGCTGGCCGACCGGCTCGCGGTGGCCCCGCGCTCGGCCACCACCGTGGTGGACGCGCTGGAGCAGGGCGGCCTGGTCGAGCGGGTGCCCGACCCGGCGGACCGCCGCTCGGTCGGCCTGGTGCTGACCGGCGCCGGGCGGGGTGCGGTGGAGCGGTTCGCGCAGGTCCGCCAGGAGGTCGCGGAGGAGTACTTCCGCGGCACCGACCCGGCGGACGTGACGGTGATGCTCCGGGTGCTCAGGGCCGCGGAAGCGGCGTACCAGCGGCCGTCCGGGCCGCGACCGGACGAGCGGCACCCGGCTCGGCAGCCGACGCGGTAGCCGTCGACCGGCGGCGGGCGGGCAGCAGCCGCGTCCCCGGCCGCAGCGCGCTGAGCGCGATCCCGGCGATCACCAGCAGCGCGGCGCAGCCTGCCAGTGGGGTGATCGCCTCGCCCAGCAGCACCCAGGCCGAGCTCATCCCGAAGACCGGGACCAGCAGCGAGTAGGGCGCCACCGCACTGGCGTCGTAGCTGCGCAGCAGGTAGCCCCAGGCGGCGAAGCCGAACAGGGTGGAGAGCAGGCCGACGTAGGCGACCGCGCCCAGGCCGACCGGGGTGATCGAGGCCAGCGCGTGCAGGTCGGCGTGCGGGCCCTCGACCAGCAGCGAGAGGGCGAGCAGCGGAAGCGGCGGGACCGCGCTGACCCAGACCATCCAGCGCAGCAGGTCCGGCGGCGCCGCCTTGCGGGTCAGCACGTTGGCCAGCCCCCAGAACGCCGCCGCCGCGATGACCAGGACGAAGGCCTTCACCGGCCCGCCGGGGCCGGTGTCCAGCGCGGCCAGGGCGATGCCCGCACCGGCGATGCCCAGGCCGACCAGCCGGCGCCGACCCGGACGCTCGCCCAGCATCCCGGCGGCGAAGGCCGCGGTGAAGACGGCCTGGCTCTGCAGCACCAGGGAGGAGAGCCCGGCCGGCATCCCGGCGTGCATGCCGAGGAAGAGGGTGCCGAACTTCAGCACGCCGAGCACCACGCCGACCGCCAGGATCCAGCGCCAGGCCACCCGCGGCGGGCCGACGAAGAAGACCGCCGGCAGCGCCACCACGGTGAACCGCAGCGCGCAGAAGAGCAGCGGCGGGAAGTTCTTCAGGCCGACGTCGATGATCACGAAGTTGACCCCCCAGACCGCGGCGACCAGCACGGCCAGGGCGATGTGACGGGTACTCATGGTGCTGACGGAGCGTGCGGCGACTGACATGCCCCGAGGATCCCCCGGCCGCACTCTTCAGCACCAGCGAAGAGTGCTGAAGGAAACCCTTCAGCACCGCTAACCGGTGTGCCATGATCGGGCCCATGCTCGATCTCGGACGGCTCCGCGCCCTGCACGCGGTCGCGGTGCACGGCTCGGTCGGCCGCGCGGCCGCCGCCCTCGGCTTCACCTCCTCCGCCGTCTCCCAGCAGATCTCCAAGCTGGAACGGGAGACCCGCACCGTGCTGCTGGAACGCCAGGGCCGCGGCGTGGTGCTCACCGACGCCGCCCGGCAGCTGGCCGGCACCGCCCAGCAGTTGCTGGCGCTGGTCGAACGGGCCGAGGTGACCTTGGAGGAGCAGCGCGGCCGCGCGGTGGGCCGGCTGCGGCTGGCCGCCTTCGCCACCGGCATCCGCGGCCTGCTGCCCGGCGCCCTCGCCGAGCTGCGCGAGACCTGCCCGGAACTGGAGATCCGGGTGCTGGAGACGGACCCCTACCTGGCCACCGAGCTGGTCGCGCGCGGCGAGGCAGACCTGGGCCTGGTGCAGGACTGGCCCTCCGTCCCGGTGCCGATGCCCGAGGGGCTGTCCCGGCAGCGGCTCGGCCTGGACCCGGTGGACCTGGTGCTGCGCGCCGAGCACCCGCTGGCCGCGCTCCCGGTGGTGCCGGTGGCCGAGCTGCCCGGCCAGCGCTGGATCAGCGTGCCGCCGGGCAACATCTGCCACGACTGGCTGGTGCACACCATGCGCGAGGCCGGCGAGGAGCCGGACGTGCTCTACCAGATCAGCGACTTCGACACACAGATCGCGCTGATCGCGGCCGGACTCGGGGTGGGCCTGGTGCCCCGGCTCGGGCGCGGGGCGCTGCCGCCGGGGGTGGTCGCCCGGCCGGTGCTGCCCGAGCCCACCCGCCGGGTCTTCACGGTCTGGCGCACCCAGGCGGCCCGCCGCCCGGCGATCACCGCGACCCTGGACGCGCTGCACCGCCACTGGCCGGTCCGCAACGCGGCCGGCGAGCCGATCACCCCGCCGACCGGCCACCCCACCGACTGATCACCCCACCGACCGACCATCCCACCGACTGATCACCCCGCCAGGCCGATCACCAGCCACATGAAGCCCACGCCGGCCAGCGTGCAGAGCAGGGTGGAACGCGAGGGGTGCGGACTGTGCGCCTCCGGAAGGATGTCGGAGGTCGCCAGGTAGAGCAGGAAGCCGGCGAAGAAGCCCAGGTAGAGGCCGAGCAGGTGCTCCGGGATGGTGAAGGCCAGGGTGACCGCCGCCCCGGTGACCGGCGCCACCGCGTCCGCGAGCAGCAGCACCAGCGCCCGGAGCCGGTTGTTCCCGTACAGCCGGGTCACCGTGTAGGTGTTGAACCCGTCGGCGAAGTCGTGCGCCACCACCGCGATCGCCACCACGGTGCCGACCGTGTGGCCGGCCTGGAACGCGGCGCCGATCGCGAAGCCGTCCATCAGGCTGTGCCCGACCAGCGCGCCCGCGGCCAGCAGCCCGATCCCCTCGGCACCGCCCCGGCCGTGCGCGTGGGCGTGGGCGTGACCGTGCGCATGGGTGTGGCTGACGTACTCGCCCTCGTGGGCCCGGTGGATCGCCACCGAGCGCTCGATGCAGTGGATCACCAGGAAGCCGGCGGCGAACATCAGCAGCGCCTCGGGCACCCCGTGCACGTCCTCCGGGGCCTGGGCGAGCGCCTCCGGCAGCAGGTCGAAGGCGACCACGCCCAACATCAGCCCGGCGGCGAGGCCCAGGACCAGGTGCCGTCGGTCGCCGGTGCGCTGGGCGACGAAGCCACCGATCAGCGTCATCAGGAACGCCCCGGCGGCGACGAGTACGGCGGTCATCCGGGTCCTTCCGCCGATCGTGCCGGCCGCCCCCTCCCCGCCCAGCCTGCTGGGCCCCGCGGGTGCCCGCCCGCCGGGTCCGCCGGCCGGGTGAGGCGCGGCGCGCCCGGCCCCGGCGCGGCGGTGCGGGCCTCAGGTGGTCAGCGGCAGCCCCAGGTGGGTCTCGGTCAGCGCCCGGAAGCCCTCTCCGTCGGCCAGGTGGACCTGCTGGAACGCGGCCGTGTCCGCCAGGTCCAAGGCCTCCTCGGTGAAACCGCCGGTGCTCAGCCAGAGGCCGTGGCCGGCCGCCTCCTCGGCCACCGCCTCCGCCAGGGTGAGCAGTTCGGTGGCCCCGACCCGGCCGGGGCGGCGGGAGGCGCAGACCACCCAGCGGCCCGGCAGGGCGCTGTCCGGCGCACCGGTCCCGGTGGCCACCAGGCCGGAGTGCCCGCGCAGCCGCACGCTCCAGTCCCGCAGCCCACCGCGGGTGAGCACCTCGCGCACCAGCACCGCGAACTCCCCCGGTGACAGGTCGCCCACCGCGGGCACCGCCGCACCGGCGGCGGCGCACGGGCGCACCGCGGACCGGGCGTACGGGTCCGGGCTGATCGAGGCGCCCAGCTCGCGCAGCCGCACCAGGGCCTCGTCCTGCTCGGCGGCCGCGTAGACGCCCGGCTCGCCCGGCTCCTCCTCGGCGTCGGCCGCCGCCAGCAGCCTGGTCCTGGCCAGCGCGTCGCGGTCGGCGTCCACGGTCAGCAGGCAGCTGGCGCCGGGCTCGCGCAGCCAGCCGTTGAGCACCACGCCGGCCAGCACCCCGTCGGTGTCCACCGCGTCGGCGGCCTGCAGCGCGCGCAGCGCCAGCCGGGCCACCAGCCGCAGGTAGTCGGCGGCCCGGTCGGCCGGCGGGCGCGGCACCGGGCTGATCTCGCCCTCGGGGGTCAGCCGGTAGCCGTCCAGCGAGGGGACCAGGCCCAGCGGCGGCAGGTCGAGGTCGAGCACGGCGGTGCGGGTCAGCGGCCGGAAGACCGCCCGGCAGGCGGCCGGCAGTTCGGGGGTGGCCGCCTCGGCGGCGGCCAGCGCCCGCTCCAGCAGCGACTCGACCGCGGCCGGCTCGGCTTCCCGGTAGGCCCGGCGGCACTCCTCCAGGCTCTCGTTGTACTCCCGCACCGCCCGGGCCCTGGCCTGTTCCGCCTCCTCGTGGGCCAGCCGGGCGGCGGACTCGGCCGGGTCGTCGGCCGCCGCCCGCTCGGTGCGCCAGCGGCGCAGCGCCCGCTGGTGGTCGAGCCGGGCCTGGGCCAGCTCGCGCTGGTAGCCGGAGTCGAGGATCCGCCGGGCCCCGGCGGCGGCGCCGGCCTCCGGGTCCGCGGCGGGCGGCTCGGCGGGGGCGAAGTCCGCCCAGAGCGGTTCGCGCGCCTGCTCCGCCACCGGCCCGTCCGGGTAGGGGCGCGGCTCGTAGCTGCGCCGCTGGCTCTCGAAGTCCATGGCGCTGACCGGCAGCGCGAGCCGGGCCAGCAGCTCCTCCAGCCGCTGCTGCTCGGCCCGCACGGTGGCGGTCCGGTGGTGGGTCAGCTCGGCGGCCCGGGCGAGCGCGGTCACCGCCGGGTCCGCTCCATCGGGTTCCGCGCCCGGGTCGCCGGGGTCCGGGAAGCCACCGACGGGCCCGCCACCGGCCGGGAACCCGCCCGGCACCGGGTCCGGTCCGCCGGCGCTGCCGCCGAACACCGAGGCGAGGAAGCCCGCACGGCGGCCGAAGGCGCTCTCCAGGGGCGACTGACGCTTGGTCGAATCCTGCATCTGCGGTCCGCCCCCATGCTCGTCCGGCGCTCCTTCGGTGGCCGGGCAGTTCGCTGGCCGGGCATGCGCGCGTTGGCGGTATACCCCCCGAGAGCATTCTCCACCGTGCGGCGGGGCGCCCGGTCGCCGCACGCTCGGTCCCGGCCACCGCACAGGGGCGGGCTCCCGGCGACCCGGGCTGCGCCGAACCGGGCCGACGGCGCGCGCGGCCGTGCCGCCGACCGGCCGGCCCGGTGGCCGATCGGCGGCGGCAACGGCCGGGGGCAGTGGCTCAGTTGGTCATGGTGTTGGTCAGATGGATCCCGATGTAGCCGACGTAGATCCGGCCGCTGCCCGAGCAGTCGTCCAGATAGTGCAGGCGGGGCGCGGTGCGGCCGCCGCCGATCCGCAGGTGGGCGCCCATGAAGGCACGGCCGCTCGGGTCCACCGAGGACGGCACGGCGAACATCCGCTCGCGGCGCATCTTGCTGTGGCTGCAGACCGTCCGGGACTCGTTGCGCACCGCCTTGCGCGGCGGGAACTGGCTGACGCCCACCGGCGCGTGCTCGCACCACTGCTTGAAGTCCCCGCCGGCCACGCCGCGCACGGCGACCGCGGCGTACTGCTGCAGCGCGGTCAGACCGTCCCAGGTGAGCCGTGCCCAGCCGTACGCGCCCGCGGCGTGCGCGTCCAGCGCGATCGTCTCCTTCTCGTCACCGGTGAAGCTCAGCAGCGGGAACTCGTCGATCCGGTGCAGGAGTTCGGTGAAGCTGCAGGGGGACCGCGGCCCCCGGTCGCGCAGCCCGACCGGATCGGGACCACCGTCGCCCGGCGGGCAGAACCGCCCGCTGACCCCGCGCGAGCGGCGCACCGCGGCGCCCTGGGGCTCGCTCTCCGCGCGCAGGTGCGGCTCGCGCCGCAGCTTGTGGTAGAGCAGGCGCGGCCGGGGCGCCTCGACGGCGGGCGACAGCTCTCGGGCCGGCGACGGCTCGGTGGCGGGCGACGACTCGGGGCGCAGCCGCAGCACCGGGACCCCGGCCAGCGGTTCGGGCAGCGGCGACTGGTCGGCCAGCCGGCGCGGCTCGCGCGCCAGCAGCGCGGCCGCCCGCCGGGGCTCGTCCTCGATCCGGTGCCGCGGCAGCACCAGGTGCCGCGCGGCGTCCCGCCGGGAGGCCGGGTCGACCTCGGGCAGGTAGGTGCGGACCGCGCCGCCGTACACGGTGTGGTACTCCAGCGCCGTGTTGAACACGACCCGGGCGCCGTGGTCGAGGACGTAGCCGACGGCCAGGCCCGACACCTTGTGCAGCAGCGGCTCCAGCGGCTCGGCCGACCAGCGGTGCGGGTCCAGGTCGGCCGGGACGCTGGCGACCACGATCGGCAGCCGGCGGGCCGGGTCGCAGAGCTCGTCGATCACCTCGTCGACCTCGGCGGCGCCGATCAGCCGGGGCCTCGCGCGGACCTCGATGGACCCGTCCATCGCGTCCAGCAGCGGGAGCAACTGGTGGACCAGCTCCGGCACGGGGACCGCGCACGGGCTGCGCAGGCCGGGGGTGGTGGCCAGGTGCTCGGCTTCGAGCCGGACCCAGCTGGGACCGTCGGGCTCGGTGGCCACGGTCAGCGTGAGCTGGTGGGTGCCGTGCGGCGCCGGGGTGCGCAGGCGGCGGCGGGTGTAGCGGCCGGCCGGGGTGTCCGGCGGGTGCAGCAGGTGGGGCGGGCCCAGCGGGCCGTCGTCCCGGTCGAGCAGGACGCGCTCGCCGAGGCGGTGGCGGACGGCGATCGGCGATCGGGGCGGGAGTGGGTCGGCCGGGTCGGGCGGTGCCGGCGGCGGCTCGGCGTGGCCCTCCTCCTTGAGCCAGGCGGCCAGGCACTGGTCGGCCAGCGCGACCACGTCGGTATGGGAGTGACGGGTGGTCACCGTCATCCGGTACGGCGTGGCGCGGCCCGGCTGGGCGGATCCGGAGCGGGGGTCGGCGGCCGCGGACGGCGCGCTGCGATCGATGCTCATGGGTGGTGCCTCCGTGGTGCGAGGTGGGGTCTGACGGTCCTCCATCGATGGGGGTGGTGTCCGGCCCCGCCGGCGGTGGCCGACGGGGTCCTTGCCGGAAGAACGCCGAAGCCCGGAGCTGGAGTTCCAGTTCCGGGCCGCGTTAATTCGTTCGAGTGTCGATTGACCGTCACTTGACTGCTCGACAGATCCTTGCTGTATAAGCCTCAGCGGCTCAGCAACCCGGCAGCCGTCCCCAGCTCGGGCTCGGGCGCCGCGACGGCCAGCGGGCAGCCGTCCGCCACCTGGTAGTTGGCCAGGATCACGACCTGCTCGGTGCCGTGGTTGTAGCCGATGTGCACCTGGTCGGGCAGCTCGACCAGGAACTGTCCGGGCCGGGTCACCTCCACCGTGCCGTCCTCCAGCACCCGGGTCAGCGTGCCGGAGAGCAGGACGGCCTGGACGGGTCCCGGATGGTAGTGCCAGCCGGTGTTTCCCCCCGGCGCAATGCTGATGGTACGGATCACGGCCATCTCGGGATCTGCTCCTGTGACTCGACGGTCATCTCAGGCTACTGACCGTCAGCCGCGCGAGAGCCCGATTCGGTGGGCTTTGGCCGAAAGAATATGCGACCGCACTATGCGCCGCGGCGCCGCCTCCCCACCCCGACCGGCACCGGTCAGCGCTGCTGCGACCAGGGCACTTCCAGGTGGACCCGGCCGGCCGGGACGGCCGTCGCGGTGCCCCCGCTGACCTCGGCGAGCCAGGCGTGGAAGGCCGCCACCCCCTCCTCCGGCACCCCCACCTCGATCCGCACCCCGGCCGCCTCGTAGTGCAGCTCGCGCACCGCGTGGCCGGCCGCGCGCAGCTCGTTCTCCAGCCGCCCGGCCCGGGCGTGGTCGGCCGCCACCAGCAGCAGCGCCACCGCGCGCCGCTCGACCAGACCGACCTCGTCCAGCGCCGCCGAGACCGCGCCGCCGTAGGCCCGCACCAGCCCGCCGGCCCCGAGCAGCACCCCGCCGAAGTACCGGGTCACCACCGCGACGGTGTCGGTGACCCCGCGCCGGCGCAGCACCTCCAGCATCGGAACCCCGGCCGTGCCCCCCGGCTCGCCGTCGTCGTTGGAGCGCTCGCGGCGCTGTTCGGCGCCGACCACGAAGGCCGTGCAGTTGTGCCGGGCGTCCCAGTACTGCTTGCGGATCCGCGCGATGAACTCCTGCGCCGCCTCCTCGTCGCCGACCCGGCCGAGGTGGCAGATGAACCGCGAGCGCTTCACCTCGGTCTCGTGGCTGCCGTCCGCGCGGATGGTCAGGTACGGCCGGTCGGGCCTGCTGGCGGGCTCTGGCATGGCGCGGCGGATCTCCGGGCGGTCGGTGGACGGACGGGCGGTGCTGCCAGCCTATCCACCGACCGGACGACGGGAGCGGGGGCCGGTCAGCGGCCGCTGAGCGCGTCCAGCTGCTTGCGGTCCAGGCCGGTCAGCTCGGTGACCTCGACGAGGTCGACCGCGCCGCAGTCCAGGCCGCGCAGCAGGTAGCCGCTGAGCGCCTTGGCGGTCGCCGGCTCGTCCATCACGTCGCCGCCGGCCTTGGCCACGTAGGCCGCCAGCCGGGCCGCGGCGGCGGCCAGGCCCTCGCGGTAGAAGGCGTAGACCGCTGCGTACCGGGTGGGCAGATGGGCCGGGTGCATGTCCCAGCCCTGGTAGTAGGCGCGGGCCAGCGAGCGCCGGACCAGGCCGTGGTGCAGGTTCCAGGCCGCGAAGACCTGCTCGCGCGGGCCGGTCGGGATGACGTTGGTCGAACCGTCCGACAGCCGCACGCCGGTGCCGGCGGCGGCCACCTGCATCACGGCCTTCGCGTGGTCGGCGACCGGGTGGTCCATGCTCTGGTAGGCGGCGCTGACCCCGCAGGAGGCGCTGTAGTCGAAGGTGCCGTAGTGCAGGCCGGTGGCCCGGCCCTCGGCCGCCTCGATCATCAGCGCGACCGTCGCCCGGCCGTCGGCGCCCAGGATCGCCTGGGTGGTCTCGATCTGGATCTCGAAGCCGATCCGCCCGGCCGGCAGCCCGGCCCGCTGCTCGAAGTCCTCCAGCAGCCGGACCAGCGCGGTGACCTGGGCGGGGTAGGTGACCTTGGGCAGGGTCAGCACCAGACCCGCGGGCAGCTCCCGGCCGTCCTCCAGCAGGGTGGCCAGGAAGAGCTCGAGGGTGCGGACGCCGCGGTCGCGGACCGCCGCCTCCATGCACTTGATCCGGATCCCGATGTACGGCGGGGCGGTGCCATCGGCGACCGCCGCGGCCACCAGCCGGGCCGCGCGCACCGCCTCGGCGTCCTCCTCCGCGTCCGGGCGGGGGCCGTAGCCGTCCTCGAAGTCGATCCGCAGGTCCTCGATCGGCTCGCGTTCGAGCTTGGCCCGGACCCGGGCGTGCACCTCGGTGATCAGCTCGTCGGCGGGGACGCCGAGCGCCTCGGCCAGCTCGGCGGGCGTGCCGGCGTGGGTGTCCAGCGCCTCCAGCGCCTGGCGGCCCCAGTCGGCCACCGTGTCGGCGGCGAAGGCGTCGGCCGGCACGTAGACGGTGTGGACCGGCTGCCGGCTGCCCGAGTCCCCCGGGTAGCGGCGGGCCAGCTCGGCGTCGACCGGGCCGAGCAGTGCGTCCACGGCCGCACGGGCGGCCGCGGAGAACGTCGGGCCCCCGGCTGCTGCCCCACCTGCGGCGCCGCCACCCATCTCGACCTGCGACATCCGGGTTCCTCCACACTGAGGTGGTGCCGCACGGCGACACCACATCGCAATTCAACAGTTTGTTGAGGTGAAGGTAACCGCGCCGCCGACGAGCGTCAATGGTCGCCCAGCAGACGGACACGCGCAGGGCCCGCACGGGATGGTGGGGTCTACGCGCGTCGCTCTAGCGTTCACAGGGCCTCGGCTACTCGCGCCCGAGGGTCGCGTAGCGGTCCTGGAGCTTCGGCCAGATCCGGCGGATCTCGTTCTGGCTCGCCGGCACACCGGGCTGGCGGCCGCTGACGCCGAGCTGCTCGAACAGGAAGTCGGCCAACCGCTCCTCGTCCGGGTCGTGGCCGTACATGTCCTGGTAGGAGATCAGCGCCTCCACCGCCAGGTCCACCGTCAACGGACGGCCGCCGGGCTGCGGCTCGAACGGAGCGACCTCCGCCGCGGGCTCCGGCGCGACCGGAGCGACCTGCTCGACCGGCTGCGGCGCGGGGCGCTGGGCGGCGCGGGGCCGGGGCGCGAAGAAGCCGCCCTGCGCGGGCTGCGCAACCGGGGCCGGGATCTCCTGCACCGGGATCTCCTGCACCGGGGACTCGGCGAGCTCGGGCTGGTTCGGCGGCAGTGAGAGCTGGGGCTGCTGGTGCTGCGGCGCGGCGACCTGCGGCTGCGGGATCGCCTCGGGGGCCTGCGCGGCGCCGGCGTGCTGCGCGGGCTGCGGCTGGGACTGGGGCTGCCGCGTGACCTGGCCGACCTGGGGGCGCTGTTGCTGCGGGAACGGCTGCGGTTGCTGACCCGACGACGGCTCGGGCTGGCCGAGCACCTCGGACGGACGCTCACGCCGCTGCGGCCCGGCAGGCATCGGCTGCTGGGGCTGTACCTGCGGCTGCGGCTGCGGCTGCGGCTGCGGCTGCGGACGGGACTGCGGGGGACGCGGCGTGTTGAACCACGGCGACGCCTGCCCGACCGGGCGGTCGGCCTGGGCCTCGGCCTGCGGGTCCGCGACCTGCTGCTGGGCGGGCTGCTGCGGCTCGACCTGCTGACGGTCGGCCTCGGCGCGGATGTCCCGCAACGTGGCCACCGTCCGACCGACCCGGGTGGGAGCCGTCGCCTCCTGCTGCTCCGGACCGCCCTGCCCGTCGCGCCACCGGGCGGCAGCCAGCTTGGCGATCACCGGTACGGCAACGGCAGCGGACACCGTCGGCGCCTCGGCGCCCTCGCGCTCGACCGCCGGTGCACCGGCGACGGCCGGCTGCGGGTCGATCCGGTCGAGCAGCGTGACGTCGAGCGGGACCCCGTACTTGGCGAGCTTCAGCGGCAGCAAGGCCTGGATCGGCGCTGCGCGCCGCCAGCCGCGCCCGTAGCGGAACCGCAGCTGCGCCCGGTAGACCAGCCGGTTCTGCTCCAACCGCACCACTTCGTCGTAGGAACGGAGTTCCCACAGCTTCATCCGCCGCCACAGCCGGAAGGTCGGTACCGGCGAGAGCAGCCAGCGCATCAACCGGACGGACTCCATGTGGCGGTCCGCCGAAATCGCCGCGATCCGTCCCACCGCGTGCCGGGACGCCTCGACCACCACGACGAAGAGCACGGGGATCACCGCGTGCATGCCCATCCCGAGTGGGTCGCCCCAGGAAGCGGCGGCATTGAACGCGATCGTGGCCACCGTCAGCAGCCAGGCCGCCTGCCTGAGCAGCGGGAACGGTATCCGCAGCCAGGTCAGCACCAGGTCCAGGGCGAGCAGCACGACGATGCCGGCGTCCACCCCGATCGGAAAGGCGTAGGAGAA
The DNA here is from genome assembly GCF_050325825.1 of Kitasatospora sp. LaBMicrA B282. Classification (NCBI taxonomy): domain Bacteria; kingdom Bacillati; phylum Actinomycetota; class Actinomycetes; order Kitasatosporales; family Streptomycetaceae; genus Kitasatospora; species Kitasatospora sp. LaBMicrA B282. The sequence continues at coordinate 423 of NZ_JBNQTI010000122.1, read as the reverse complement.
GTCCCCGAACCCCTTGTGCAGCGCCAACGCGCGCACCGCCGAGTACGATCCGGCGAACCCGATCCCGGAGATCAGGCAGGCCCCGACCGCCACGACGCCAAGCAGCGCGCGGTGTGCGCGGGTAAGGGACGGACGTGCCATTTGTCGATCAACCCCTGGGTCGTGAACCGGGACCATCGGGATCCTACTCGCCACTCGTTCGGCCCAGCGCGTTCCCCCTGCCGGCCGCTGCCCCGGGAAACGGAAGCCGAACGGCAGAACAAGGCTGGGGAGAAACGCGAAGAAGCCCCCGACCGGAAAGGTCGGGGGCTTCTTCTGAAGAATTGTTCGGCGGCGTCCTACTCTCCCACAGGGTCCCCCCTGCAGTACCATCGGCGCTGTGAGGCTTAGCTTCCGGGTTCGGAATGTAACCGGGCGTTTCCC
>NZ_JBNQTI010000121.1:0-28088 GCF_050325825.1 Kitasatospora sp. LaBMicrA B282 | reverse complement strand
CTGCCGGCGAGCCGCCGCCGCGGCCCGCGGTCGGCGTCGGCGGCCACCGCGGCTCGCCCGCCGAGCCGTTCCCCGGCACCACGGCCGAGGCCGCCGAGCCGATCGGCGAGCACACCCAGGGCAGCCTCTTCGACGTGGTCAAGGTCGCCATCGCGATGCTCGACACCGCCGGCCGGGTGGTGCTCTGGAGCCCGGCGGCCGAGGAGCTGCTCGGCTGGCCCAGCGAGGTGCTGGTGGGCCGTCGGATCGAGGAGCTGATGGCGGACGAGCAGCGGGTGGCCGACACCCGCGAGGCGTTCGCCGGCGCGCTGCGCACCGGCGGCTGGCAGGGGCTGACCCAACTGCACCACCGGGACGGCCCCAAGGTCCTGGTGGAGGCCCGGATCTCGCTGCTGGTGGACGGCGACGGCACCCCCTTCCTGCTGGTGGCGCTGGCCGAGGCGGGCGCGCTGCGGGCGGTGGAGCGCGACCTGGCGGTGCGCGACGCGCTCTTCGAGCAGTCCCCGCTCGGCATCGCGGTGCTGGACACCGACCTGCGCTACACCGCGGTCAACCAGACGCTGGCCGAGATGAACGGGGTGGCCGCCGAGGAGCACGTCGGGCGGACCACCGGCGAGACGCTGCCGGAACGGGCCGCCGACGAGATCAGCGTGATCCAGCGTCAGGTGCTGGCCACCGGCGAGCCGGTGATCGACGTGACGCTGATGTCGCCGGCCACCGCGGTCCGCGCCGGCTACCGGTCGATCTCCTACAGCCGGCTCACCGACCGCGGCGGGAAGGTGCTCGGCATCTCCGGCACCGTGATGGACGTCACCGAGCGCTACCGGGCGGTGGCCAAGGTCGAGCACGCCCGCCGCCGGCTGGCGCTGCTCAACGAGTTCGGCTCGCGGATCGGCGACCTGCTGGACGCCTCCCGGATCGCCCAGGAGCTGGCCAGCGCCGCGGTGCCGCGGCTGGCCGACTTCGCCGCCGCGATCCTGCTCCAGGCGGTGGCGCACGGCGACGACCTGCCCCGGCACGGGCACGACCGGCGCACCTCGCTGCTGCAGCTCGGGGTGGCCGCCACCCAGGACGGCGAGGAGGTGGAGGTGATGCTCCGCCGGGGCGCCCGGATCAGCTTCGCCGAGGACTCCTGCTACGGCCGGGTGCTGCGCACCGGAGTCCCCGAACTGCTCTCCGGCGCCGAGGAGTTGGCCGAGGCGACGTACCCGGGCGACCCCAAGGTGCAGGCGGCGCTGACGCTCGGGGCGCACTCCGTGCTGGTGGTCCCGCTGCGGGCCCGGGGGATCGTGATCGGGCTGCTGGTGCTCAGCCGGGCCGGTCGCCGGGAGGCCTTCGACCGGGACGACCTGGCCTTCTCGGTGGAGCTCGCCGACCGGGCCGGCAGCTCGCTGGACAACGCCCGGCTCTACGTGCGCGAGCGCACCGCCGCGCTCACCCTGCAGCGCACCCTGCTGCCGCAGCAGGTGCCGCAGCCCACCGGGGTCGAGGTGGCCTACCGCTACGTGCCCGGCAGCAGCGGCACCGAGGTCGGCGGCGACTGGTTCGACGTGATCCCGCTGCCCGGCGACCGCACCGCTCTGGTGGTCGGCGACGTGATGGGCCACGGCCTGCGGGCGGCCGCCACGATGGGGCGGCTGCGCACCGCGGTGCGGGTGCTCGCGGCCCTGGACCTGCCGCCCGACGTGCTGCTGCGGCACGTCCACGAGCTGGCCGACGACCTGGCCCAGGGGCCGGACGAGGCCCTGCTGGCCACCTGCGTCTACGCGGTCTACGACCCGGCCACCGCCCGGCTCACGGTGGCCAAGGCGGGTCACATCCCGCCGGTGCTGGTGCGCCCGCCGCGGCCGGGCCCGGCCCGCACCGGCAGCCCGCTGCCCGGCGGCGAGGGCCGGGTGCTGGACCTGCCCTCGGGCGCACCGCTCGGGGTCGGTGGGGTGCCGTTCGAGGCGGTGGAGCTGGTGGTCCCCGAGGGCAGCGTGCTGGCGCTGTGCACCGACGGCCTGGTGGAGTCCCGGGACAAGGACCTGGACGTCGGCCTGGGCCGGTTGCAGGCGGTGCTGGAGAAGCCCTACGGGTCGATCCAGCACGCCTGCGAGGCGGTGCTGGACACCATGGAGCAGGGCCGCGAGCCGGACGACGTGGCGCTGCTGCTGGCCCGGCTGGGCCGTGGGGAGGAGGGCTCCCGGACGGTCGGCTGGACGCTGCCGGCCGAGCCCACCGCGGTCTCCCGGGCCCGCCGGCTGGTCCGTGGCGCGCTCCAGGACTGGGGCGTGGAGCAGCTCACCGACACCGCCGAGCTGCTGGTCAGCGAGCTGGTGACCAACTCGGTGCGGTACGCGAGCGCGCCCATCGGGGTGCGGCTGACGCTGGGCGAGACGCTGCTGGTGGAGATCTCCGACCCGCTGCCCGACCCGCCCCGGGAGCGGCACGCGGCCGCCGCCGACGAGGGCGGGCGCGGGCTGGAGCTGGTGCGCCGGTTGGCGCTGCGCTGGGGGGCCCGGGCCGAGGGCATGGGCAAGGTGGTCTGGTTCGAGCAGGAATTGCCGGGGAAGGAGGACGAGCGGTGAAGTCGGCGACGAACGACGGACGATGATCCGTGCGCTGATCGATCAGTCATTCGAATATTCGGGGCTTGTCCATGCCAGACGGGCGCCGAAGGCGCACGGGAGTGGACCGGGGGCGCGAGCACAGCAGGTTGACGGCGCGAGGCCATCGGCAAAAACCTTCGCTCGATTTGATGTTGTGATGTTGGGGGCGTGTGCGCTCGCCCCCGGATGATGAATACTCGGTCATCTCAGGTCTTCTCGACATCCGGATGGGCGCGGGTTGGAGGGGTCGGTCGTTGAACAGCTTGCCGGCGCGGGAAGCGCTGACTGGTAGCGGCCATGCCGCGGTGCCCGGGCAGTCGGGCGCACCGGTCGCCGCGGGCGCCCCCGGGCCGGGGGCTGCGCCGTTCGGCGGCGCGACCACCACCGGCGCCGCCGGGGTCCCCGGTGCGGCGCGCTGGGGCGACACCGACCCCGGGTCGATCTACGAGTTCATCCGGGTCGCCACCTTCGCGATCGGCCCCGACGGCCGGATCAGCCAGTGGAGCGAGCGGGCCGCCGACTTCTTCGCGCTGCCGGCCGCCGAGGCGCTCGGCGCCGACCCGGTCACCGCCCTGGTGCCGCGCGAGCTGTGGCGGCGCGGCCGCTCCCGGCTGGAGCGGACGCTGGCCGGCGAGGAGTGGGTGGGCACCGTGCCCTACCGCGAGCCGGACGGGGCCGAGGGCCTGGCCGAGGTCTACCTGATGCCCGCCGTCGCCCCGCACCCGGCCGGCGGCACCGGGACCGCCGCCGCGGACGCCGCGCGCACCGCGGACGCCGCCCGCACCGCCGACGCGGCCCGCACCGACGGCACCCGCGCGGCCGAGGGCGGCGCGCTCTGCCTCGCCGTGGACCTCGGCAAGCTGCGCCGGATCGAGACCGACCTGGCCGCCTCCGAAGCCGTCTTCGGGCAGACCCCGAGCGGCTTCTTCCTGTTCGACCGGCAGCTGCGGCTGCAGCGGGTCAACCAGGCCTTCGCCGACGCGGTCGGGGTCGACCCGGAGGCGCTGTGCGGGCTGACCGCGCACGACCTGTTCTCCTTCTCCGAGGCCGAGCGGCTGCAGGCCGCGCTGCGCCAGGTGCTGCAGAGCGGCGACCCGGTGGTCGACCTGCGGTTCAGCGGCACCGTGCCGACCCGCAACGGCGAGCGCCGCTGGGCCATCTCGCTCTACCGGCTGACCGGCTCGGGCGAGCGTCCGATGGGCGTGGCCGGGCAGGTCAACGACGTCACCAGCCGGCACGTGGCCGAGCGCGAGGCGGCCGGGGTGCGCCGCAACCTGGCCCTGGTCAACGAGGCCAGCGCGCACATCGGCTCCACCCTCGACCTGGAGACCACCGCCAAGGAGCTGCTGGACGTGGTGGTCCCGCAGTTCTGCGACGTGGCCACGGTCGACCTCTACGCGGCGCTGCTCTCCGGCGAGAGCGGCCCCTCGCTGGCCGGCAGCGGCAGCCACCCCTACGACGGCAGCGGCGAGCTGCGCCGGGTCGCGGTCTCCAGCGTGGTCGGCGGCGCCACCTCGGTGCTCGGCGGCGACCAGGGCGGCTACGCCGACCAGTCCTACGGCGCCCGCCTCGCCGCCGCGGAGGCCGGCGGCACGCTCTGCTACCCGCCGCGCTCCCCGCACGCCCGGGCGCTGCGCACCGGCCGCAGCGCGATCCCGGACGCCGGCCCCGACCCGCTGCTGCGCAGCACCCTGGTGGTCCCGCTGGTGGCCCGGGACGTGGTGCTCGGCCTGGTCCAGCTCTCCCGGGCGATCGGCAGCGAGCCGTTCGACGCCCGGGACGTGGCGATCGCCGAGGAGATCGCCGCCCGCGCCGCGGTCTGCGTGGACAACGCCCGGCTCTACCGGCGCGAGCACGAGCGGGCGCTGATCCTGCAGCGCAGCCTGCTGCCGCCCGGCAACCCCGAGGCCAGCGGCCTGGAGATCGCCTGCCGCTACCGGCCCAGCAACAACAACACCGAGGTCGGCGGCGACTGGTTCGACGTGATCCCGCTGCCGGGCAACCGCACCGCCCTGGTGATCGGCGACGTGATGGGCCGCGGGCTGCGCGCCGCGGTGGCGATGGGTCAGTTGCGCACCGCGGTGCGGACCTTGGCGATGCTCGACCTGGAGCCGGCCGAGGTGCTGGACAAGCTGGACGAGATCGCCCGCGGCCTCGGCGACCCCGGCCCCGGTCCGGGCCCGCTGCCCGGCTACGGCGGCGCGGGCCGCGCGGGCTCCGTCCCCGGCGACCCCGCGGACGCCGCCGAGGTCTACCTGGCCACCTGCGTCTACGCGGTCTACGACGCGGTGACCCGCCGCTGCGTCTTCGCCAACGCCGGCCACCTGCCGCCCGCGCTGCTCAGCCCGGGCGAGCCGGCCCGGATGGTCGACGTGCCGCCGGGCCTGCCGCTCGGCGTGGGCGGCGAGCCGTTCGAGGAGGTCACCCTGGAGCTGCCGGACGGCGCGCTGCTCGGCCTCTACACCGACGGCCTGGTGGAGTCCCGCAAGCACCAGCTGGACGAGGGCCTGCTGGCCTTCCGGAACGCGCTGGAGAACGGCGCCCCGGCCCTGGAGACGCTCTGCGACCAGGTGCTCAACGAGCTGGACCCGCACCACGGCGAGGACGACATCGCGCTGCTGATGGCCCGGGTCAAGGCGCTGCCGGAGGACGCGGTCGGCGACTGGAAGCTGCCGCCGGAGCCCACCTCGGTGGCCAAGGCCCGCGAGCGGGCCTGCGCCTGGCTGCTGGCCCGCGGGCTGGACGAGCTGGTCGACACCACCGAGCTGCTGGTCAGCGAGCTGGTGACGAACGCGCTGCGGCACGGCCGCGGCGACATCCGGCTGCGCCTGCTGCGGGACAGCGTGGTGGTCTGCGAGGTGTGGGACGACGGCTACGCGCAGCCGCGCCAGCGCCGGGCCCAGGAGACCGACGAGGGCGGCCGCGGCCTGCAGCTGGTCAGCCTGCTGGCCGAGCGCTGGGGCAGCCGCCGCACCCCGCACGGCAAGATCGTCTGGTTCGAACTGAGCCTGTGAGCCCCGCGGTCCGCGGGGCCCACGGCCCGGCGGCCGTCAGTCCCGCGGGCGGCGGCCGATCTTCGTGCCCAGCCAGACCAGCGGGTCGTACTTGCGGTCGGCCACCCGCTCCTTGAGCGGGATCAGCGCGTTGTCGGTGATCCCGATGTGCTCGGGGCAGACCTCGGTGCAGCACTTGGTGATGTTGCAGTAGCCCAGGCCGTGCACCTCCTGGGCGGCGGCCTTGCGGTCCAGCCCGTCGTCGGCGGCCGCGTCCAGCGGGTGCATGTCCAGCTCGGCGACCCGCATCAGGAAGCGCGGACCGGCGAAGGCGGCCTTGTTCTCCTCGTGGTCGCGCACCGCGTGGCAGGTGTCCTGGCAGAGGAAGCACTCGATGCACTTGCGGAACTCCTGGGAGCGGGCCACGTCCTCCTGACGCATCCGGTACTGCCCCGGGGCCAGGTGGGCCGGCGGCACGAACGCGGGCACCTCGCGCGCCTTGGCGTAGTTGAAGCCCACGTCGGTGACCAGGTCGCGGATGCTGGGGAAGGTGCGCAGCGGGGTGAGCACCACCGGCTCGCCGGGCGGCAGCGCCGACATCCGGGTCATGCAGAGCAGCCGCGGCCGCCCGTTCACCTCCGCGCTGCACGAGCCGCACTTGCCCGCCTTGCAGTTCCACCGCACCGCCAGGTCCGGCGCCTCGGTGGCCTGCAGCCGGTGCACCAGGTCGAGCACCACCTCGCCCTCGTGGGCCGCCACCCGGTAGTCGGCGAAGCCGCCCGCACCCCGCTCGCCGCGCCAGATCCGCAGCTCGACCTGCTCACTCGTGCTCATCGGCCAGCTCCTCCGGGGTGAAGTACTTCGCCAGTTCGGTCCGCTCGAAGAGGGCCAGCAGGTCGGCGCGGACCGGCGGGTTGGGCTGCCGGACCACCGCCACCTCCTGATCCGCCGTCAGCGAGCAGACCAGGTTGACCCGTCGCCAGTCGCGGTCCATCGCCGGCCAGTCCTCCCGGGTGTGCCCGCCGCGGCTCTCCCGGCGCAGCAGCGCCGCCCTGGCCACGCACTGCGAGACCAGCAGCATGTTCCGCAGGTCCAGGGCCAGGTGCCAGCCGGGGTTGAACTGCCGGTGGCCCTCCACCGCCAGGTGGGCGGCCCGGTCGCGCAGCACCGCGAGCCGCTCCTGCGCCTGCTTCATCTCGCCGGCCCGCCGGATGATCCCGACCAGGTCGTTCATGGTCTGCTGGAGCTCCTGGTGCAGCGCGTACGGGTGCTCGCCCGCGCCCTGACCGGCGTCCTCGAAGGGGGCCAGCACCTCGGCCGTCGCCGCCGCCACCGCCGCCGGGTCCACCGCCGGCCGCTCGCCCAGCGCGGCCACGTACTCGGCCGCGTGCAGCCCGGCCCGGCGCCCGAAGACCAGCAGGTCGGAGAGCGAGTTGCCGCCCAGCCGGTTGGAGCCGTGCATCCCGCCGGCCACCTCGCCGGCCGCGTAGAGGCCGGGCACGGCGGGGCTGGCGGCGGTGTCGGGGTCCACCTCCACCCCGCCCATCACGTAGTGGCAGGTGGGGCCGACCTCCATCGGCTCGCGGGTGATGTCGACGTCGGCCAGCTCCTTGAACTGGTGGTGCATCGAGGGCAGCCGGCGGATGATCTCCTCGGCCGGCAGCCGGCTCGAGACGTCCAGGAAGACCCCGCCGTGCGGGGTGCCGCGGCCGGCCTTGACCTCGGCGTTGATCGCCCGGGCCACCTCGTCGCGGGGGAGCAGCTCGGGCGGGCGGCGGTGCTTGTCCGGGTCGGCGTACCAGCCGTCGGCCTCCGCCTCGCTCTCGGCGTACTGGCCGCGGAACACCTCGGGCACGTAGTCGAACATGAACCGGCGGCCCTCGCTGTTGCGCAGCACCCCGCCGTCGCCGCGCACCGACTCGGTGACCAGGATCCCCTTCACCGAGGGCGGCCAGACCATGCCGGTCGGGTGGAACTGGACGAACTCCATGTTCAGCAGCCGGGCGCCGGCCAGCAGCGCCAGCGCGTGGCCGTCGCCGGTGTACTCCCAGGAGTTGGAGGTCACCTTGAAGGACTTGCCGATCCCGCCGGTGGCCAGCACCACGGCCGGGGCGGCGATGGTGAACAGCTGCCCGGTCTCCCGCCGGTAGCCGAAGACCCCGGCGACCCGGTCGCCGTCCTTCAGGATCCTGGTGACGGTGTACTCCTGGAAGACCTTCAGGTGCGACTCGTACTGCGCTGGATCCTTCTGGCCGGTGGCCTTGAAGTCGGCCTGCTGGAGCGCCACCACCTTCTGCTGCAGGGTGCGGATCAGCTCCAGCCCGGTCCGGTCGCCGACGTGCGCCAGCCGCGGGTACTCGTGGCCGCCGAAGTTGCGCTGGGAGATCCGGCCGTCCTTGGTGCGGTCGAAGAGCGCGCCCCAGGTCTCCAGCTCCCAGACCCGCTCGGGCGCCTCCTTGGCGTGCAGCTCGGCCATCCGCCAGTGGTTGAGGAACTTGCCCCCGCGCATGGTGTCGCGGAAGTGCACCTGCCAGTTGTCGCCGCTGTTGACGTTGCCCATCGCGGCCGCGATGCCGCCCTCGGCCATCACGGTGTGGGCCTTGCCGAAGAGCGACTTGCAGATCACCGCGACCCGCATCCCCTGCTCGCGCGCCTCGATCGCGGCCCGCAGCCCGGCCCCGCCGGCGCCGACCACGACGACGTCGTACTCATCGGTCTCGTCCATCAGGCTCCCCAGGAGAGGTCGGGCATCAGAAGAACTTCGGGTCGGTGAACGCGCCGGACGCGAGCAGGTACACGTACAGGTCGGCCAGGCCCACCGAGCAGAGCGAGGCCCAGGCCAGCAGCATGTGCCGGGCGTTCAGCCGACCCACCAGCTGCCAGGCCCGGTAGCGGACCGGGTGCCGGGAGAAGTGCTTCAGCCGACCGCCGACGATGTGCCGGCAGGAGTGGCAGGAGAGGGTGTAGGCCCAGATCAGCACCACGTTCACCAGCAGCACGAGGGTGCCGAGCCCGGCGTGGCCCCAGGCGCCGGCGGCGTTGCGGAAGCCGAGCACCGCGTCGTAGGTGAGGATCCCGGCCACCGGGAGGGCGAGGTAGAAGAAGTACCGGTGCAGGTTCTGCAGGACCAGCGGGAAGCGGGTCTCGCCGGTGTACTTCGCGTGCGGCTCGCCGACCGCGCAGGCCGGCGGCGAGGACCAGAAGGCCCGGTAGTAGGCCTTGCGGTAGTAGTAGCAGGTCAGCCGGAAGCCGAGCGGGAAGATCAGCACCAGCAGGGCGGGGGAGAGCCGCCACCAGTCGCCGAACAGCGCCCAGTCCGCCCCGCCGCGCATCGGTACGCAGCGCGAGGCCAGGCAGGGGGAGTAGAACGGCGAGACGTACGGTGCCAGGTAGTAGTGGGTGCCCTCGAAGGCCCGCCAGGTCGAGTAGGCGATGAAGGCCAGCAGGCCGGCCGCCGTGCTCAGCTGGGGGAGCCACCAGCGGTCGGTACGGAGGGTGCGTTCCGGTATCGCAGCGCGCTTGGTCGTGATGGCCATCCGGCCAGTGTGACCTTGATCACAACCTCTCGGAAGGCCTCGGACGAGATTGCCCGCCCGGCACCCGCTGCGCCGATCGGAGGACAGCTTGTCGTGTCGTCAGTTCTTCGGCGGTCCGCTGGAGTTGAGTGGGCGGCATGAAGAGCCTCAAGGTGCTCGCCGCGGCCGCGCTGCTCGGCGCACTGGCGGGCTGTTCCGGCGCGCAGGCCCCGGCCACGCCCACCCAGTCCGCCGCCGACCTCACCCCGGGCGACCGCAACGCGGTCCGCCAGGGCGGCACGCTGCGCTGGGCGGTGGACGAGGTGCCGGCCTCGCTGGACGTCTACCAGAGCGATGCCACCGCCGACACCTCGCTGATCGCGCACGCCGTGCTGCCCAGCCTCTACCGGCTGGACGACCACGCCCGCCCGGTGCTCGACCCCGACTACCTGGCCGGCGCCGAGCAGGTCGACCGGACGGTCACCTACCGGCTCAACCCCAAGGCGGTGTGGAGCGACGGCACCCCGGTCTCGGTGGCCGACTTCATCGCCCAGTGGACCGCGCTGCGGGCCGGCCACCCGGGCTACGACGCGATCGAGTCGATCACCCAGGGCGCCGACGCGCACCAGGTCAAGGTGGTCTTCAGCCGCCCCTACGCGGACTGGAAGGCGCTGTTCAGCCCGCTGGACCCGGCCGCCGGGCTGCCGGCCAACGGGCTGCCGCTCAGCGCCGGCCCGCTCCAGCTGAAGTCGCTGGACGCCAAGGGCGGCAAGGCGGCGCTGGTGCGCAACCCGCGCTGGTGGGGCGCGCCGGCCAAGGTCGACGAGCTCGACTTCCTGACCACCACCGACCGGCTGGACGCGCTCAGCCACAACCAGGTCGACGTGGCCGCCCTGGAGGGCACCATCGACCACCCGGCGGCGGGCGGGTCCACCGACGCGGTCACCACCGCCACCCAGACCCTGCAGCGGGCCGAAGCCCTGCACGGCATCACCCTGCACCGGGCCGCCGCCCCCGCCTTCACCCAGCTCACCCTGAACGGCGCCCGCGGCCAGCTGGCCGAACCCGCGGTGCGCCGCGCGGTGGCCGCCTGCGTGGACCGCGCCGGGCTCGCCAAGGCCGCGCTAGCCCCGCTCGGCCTGGCCCCGGTGGCGCTCGGCAACCACCTGCTGATGGCCGACCAACAGGGCTACCAGGACAACAGCGCGGCGCTCGCCGCCAGCGCCAAGTCGCTGCGCCTGGACCTCTCGCTGCTCTACCCGGACGGCTCGGCCACCGCCCGCCGCACCGCGGACGCGCTGGTCGCCCAGCTGGCCCCCTACGGCATCACCGTGCACCCGCAGCCGGCCGCGCCGGCCGGTTTCGTCCACGACCACCTGGCCGGCGGTGACTGGGACCTGGCGCTCTTCTCCTGGCCGGCCACCGCCTTCCCGGCCACCGACGAGCGCCCGCTCTACGCCAAGCCGCAGCCGGGCCCGGACGGCAAGCCGGTGGCCGGCCTGAACTACGGCGGGGACGGCACCGACGAGATCGACCAGCTGTTCGACAAGGCGCAGGCCACCGGTGACCCGGCCAGGCGGACCGCGCTGCTCCAGCAGACCGATGCGCTGATCTGGCAGCTGGGCCACTCGGTGCCGCTCTACCAGCGGCCCGAGGTGGTTGCGGTGCGCACGGGCGTGGCCGGCGCGGGCGCCTACGGCTTCGGCTGGCCGCGCTACCAGGACCTCGGCTTCCTGCGCTGAGCAGCCTCGCTTCGCGGCTCCTCCCGGTGGCCACGTACCATAGGACAAGCCGTGGCATGGTAAGCCCGGCGGGTGGACCGGGACTGGCCGGGGCGCCGCAACTCACGACTCCGGGAGACTCCGCTCCGCATGTCCACGCGCAACGACATCCGTAACGTCGCCATCGTCGCCCACGTCGACCACGGCAAGACCACCCTCGTCGACGCGATGCTCAAGCAGGCCGGTGCCTTCGCCGCCCACCAGCAGCTCGACGACCGCATGATGGACTCGAACGACCTGGAGCGCGAGAAGGGCATCACCATTCTCGCCAAGAACACCGCGGTCAAGTACCACCCCAAGGGTGGTGGCGAGCCGATCACGATCAACATCATCGACACCCCCGGCCACGCCGACTTCGGTGGCGAGGTCGAGCGCGGCCTGTCGATGGTCGACGCGGTGGTGCTGCTGGTCGACGCCTCCGAGGGCCCGCTGCCGCAGACCCGCTTCGTGCTGCGCAAGGCGCTCACGGCCAAGCTGCCGGTCATCCTCTGCATCAACAAGACCGACCGTCCGGACGCCCGGATCGACGAGGTCATCAACGAGACCTACGACCTGTTCCTGGACCTGGACGCGGACGAGGACCAGATCGAGTTCCCGATCGTCTACGCCTGCGCCCGTGACGGCGTCGCCTCGCTGACCAAGCCGGAGAACGGCACCGTGCCGGCCGACAGCGAGAACCTGGAGCCGTTCTTCTCCACCATCCTGGACCACGTCCCGGCCCCGTCCTACGACGAGGACGCCCCGCTGCAGGCCCACGTCACCAACCTGGACGCGGACAACTTCCTGGGCCGCATCGCGCTGCTCCGGGTCGAGCAGGGCTACCTCAAGAAGGGCCAGACGGTCGCCTGGATCAAGCGCGACGGCTCGATCCAGAACGTCCGGATCAGCGAGCTGCTGATGACCGAGGCGCTCACCCGCAAGCCCGCCGAGCAGGCCGGCCCCGGTGACATCTGCGCGGTCGCCGGCATCTCCGAGATCATGATCGGCGAGACCCTGGCCGACCCGGAGAACCCGATCGCGCTGCCGCTGATCACGGTGGACGAGCCGGCCATCTCGATGACCATCGGCACCAACACCTCGCCGCTGGTCGGCAGGGGCGGCAGCGGCAAGGGCGCGGACGCCAAGTCCGGCGCCAAGGTCGACCGCAAGGTCACCGCCCGCCAGGTGAAGGACCGCCTGGACCGCGAGCTGATCGGTAACGTCTCGCTGCGCGTGCTGGACACCGAGCGCCCGGACGCCTGGGAGGTGCAGGGCCGCGGTGAGCTGGCGCTGGCCATCCTGATCGAGACCATGCGCCGCGAGGGCTTCGAGCTGACCGTCGGCAAGCCGCAGGTGGTCACCAAGGAGGTCAACGGCAAGACCCACGAGCCGGTCGAGCGCCTCACGGTGGACGTGCCCGAGGAGCACATGGGTGCGGTCACCCAGCTGATGGGCATCCGCAAGGGCCGGATGGACAACATGTCCAACCACGGCTCGGGCTGGGTCCGGATGGAGTTCGTGGTGCCGTCCCGCGGCCTGATCGGGTTCCGCACCGAGTTCCTCACCAACACCCGCGGCACGGGCATCGCGCACTCGATCCACGAGGGCCACGAGCCGTGGTTCGGCACCCTGACCACCCGCAACAACGGCTCGCTGGTCGCCGACCGGGCCGGTGTGGTCACCGCCTTCGCGATGACCAACCTGCAGGAGCGCGGCGTGCTCTTCTGCGAGCCCGGCACCGAGGTGTACGAGGGCATGATCGTCGGTGAGAACTCCCGCTCCGACGACATGGACGTCAACATCACCAAGGAGAAGAAGCTCACCAACATGCGCTCCTCCACGGCCGACGTGGCGGAGTCGATCGTCCCGCCGCGCAAGCTCTCGCTGGAGCAGTCGCTGGAGTTCTGCCGCGAGGACGAGTGCATCGAGGTGACCCCGGAGACCGTGCGGATCCGCAAGGTCGTCCTGGACCAGAAGGACCGCGGCCGCACCGCCTCGCGCGCCAAGAAGTCCTGACGTCCCGGGCGCCCGCCCGGACCCAGCCGACGAGCCGTCAGCCGGTTCCCCCTCGTGGGGAGCCGGCTGACGGCTTTTCAGTCACCCGTTCGGCGGCTCCGGGCGCCCGAGTGGCCCTGCTGCGGGTGCGCCGTCGCGGCCGGACCCTTCGAATGGGGTGTGATGCACCACACACGCCAGTAGGAAGGACATCCATGCGCGCGGCCAAGCGGATCCGTTGGGCGGTGATCGCTGTCACGACGGTGGCCCTGGCGGCCACCGGCTGCAGCAGCAGTAAGAGCAGCAGTTCGTCATCGGGCGGAGGGGTCGTCCGGGCCTGGTGGGCCGACCCGCAGAACCCGTTGGAGCCGGCCAACACCAACGAGGTCAACGGCGCCGCGGTGATGAACAACATCTTCGCCGGGCTGGTCCAGTACGACCCCAAGACCAGCGCCGCCAGCAACGCCAACGCCGACTCGATCACCTCGTCCGACCAGCAGAACTGGACGGTGAAGCTGAAGCCGGGCTGGAAGTTCAGCGACGGCACCACGGTCACCGCCAAGTCGTACGTGGACGCCTGGAACTACGGCGCGCTCTCCACCAACAAGCAGATCGACGCCAGCTTCTTCGCCTACATCCAGGGCTACAACGACGTGGCGCCGGCCAGCGGCTCGCCGACCGCGCAGACCATGTCCGGCCTCAAGGTGGTCGACGACAACACCTTCACGGTGGCGCTGACCCAGAAGTTCTCCACCTGGCCGCAGACCCTGGGCTACAACGCCTACTACCCGCTGCCGGCGAGCTTCTTCAGCAACCACGCGGCCTTCCTGAACAAGCCGATCGGCAACGGGCCGTACATGATCCAGTCGTACACCCGCAGCCAGCAGATGCAGCTGGTGCCGAACCCGGACTACAGCGGCACCAACAAGCCCAAGAACGGCGGCGTCACGCTGACCGTCTACACCGACCCCAACGCGGCCTACTCGGACCTGCAGTCCGGCGCGCTGGACGTGGACAACACGCTCTCCACCACGGCGCTGAAGACGCTGGCGACCGGGCCGAGCGGCGGGCGCTTCCTGAACACCCCGGCCGGCATCATCCAGACCATCTCGTTCCCGCTCTACCAGGCCAACTGGAACACCGAGAACGCCAAGCTGGTCCGCCAGGGCATCTCGATGGCGATCGACCGGGCCACCATCACCAAGACCATCTTCTCCAACACCCGGACCCCGGCCACCGACTGGACCTCCCCGGTGCTCGGCGCCAGCGGCGGCTTCAAGGACGGTCTCTGCGGTGACGTGTGCACCTACAACCCGACCAAGGCCAAGCAGCTGATCGACCAGGGCGGCGGCATCCCCGGCGGCCAGCTGACCATCAGCTACAACGCCGACGGCGGCCACAAGGACTGGGTCGACGCCACCTGCAACAGCATCAACCAGGTGCTGGGCAACACCAGCGCCTGCGTGGGCAACCCGATCGGCACCTTCGCGGACTTCCGCAACCAGGTCACCGGCCAGAAGATGACCAGCGCCTTCCGCACCGGCTGGCAGATGGACTACCCGCTGATCCAGGACTTCATGCAGCCGGTCTACACCAACGGCGGGTCCTCCAACGACTCGCACTACAACAACCCGGCCTTCGACGCCGAGGTCAACAAGGCCAACGCCGAGCCCGACCCGGCCACCTCCGTCAGCGACTTCCAGACCGCGGAGAAGATGCTGGTCACCGACGTGCCGGCGATCCCGCTCTGGTACCAGAACGGCACGGTCGCCTGGTCCAGCCACGTGAACAACGTGACGCTCGACCCGTTCAGCAACGTGGTCTACACCGCGATCACCACCAGCTAGTCGGCGACGGCGGCCGGCTCCGGGCGGAGCCGGCCGCCGTCGCTCGTCCGGGCCCCACCGCCCGTCCGCCCCACCGCTCATCGCCCTGTGGGAGGTTCGCATGGGACGCTACGTCCTGAGGCGCCTGCTCCAGATGATCCCGGTCTTCATCGGGACCACCTTCCTGATCTTCGTCATGGTGCACGCGCTCGGTGACCCGGTGAACGCGCTCTTCGGCGACCGGGCGCCGGACCCGGCGGTCGCCGCCCAGATCCGGGCCCAGTACAACCTGAACGACCCGCTCTGGCAGCAGTACCTGCTCTACATGGGCCGGCTGTTCAAGTGGGACTTCGGCACCACCTTCAGCGGCCAGACGGTCACCTCGCAGCTGGCCGCCGCCTACCCGACCACGCTCAAGCTGACCGCGGTCGCCTTCACCATCGAGGTGGTCTTCGGCATCGGCCTCGGCCTGCTCAGCGGCCTGCGCCGCGGCCGGATCGCGGACAACTCGGTACTGATCCTCACCCTGGTGGTGATCTCCATCCCGACCTTTGTCACCGGTTACGTGCTGCAGTACCTGGTCGGGGTGAAGTGGGGGGTGCTGCCGGCCACGGTCGGCTTCGACGTCACCTTCAAGTCGCTGATCCTGCCCGGCATCGTGCTGGCCTCGGTGTCACTGGCCTACGTCGCCCGGCTGACCCGGACCACGGTCGCGGAGAACTCCCGGGCCGACTTCGTGCGCACCGCGGTGGCCAAGGGGCTGCCCCGCCGCCGGGTGGTGATCAACCACCTGCTGCGCAACTCGCTGATCCCGGTGGTCACCTTCCTCGGCACCGACCTCGGCGCGCTGATGGGCGGCGCGCTGGTGACCGAGCGGATCTTCAACATCCACGGCGTCGGTTACACCCTCTACCAGGGGATCGTGCGGCAGAGCAGCAACACCGTGGTCGGCTTCGTGACCATCCTGGTGATCGTCTTCCTGCTCGCCAACCTGCTCGTCGACCTGCTCTACGCGGTCCTGGACCCGAGGATCCGGTATGCCTGACCAGGAACAGTACAACGAGTCGGATCCGCTGGCCGGGGCCGGCACCGGCGAGGAGGAGATGCCGAGTGCGGTCGAGAACCGCCAGTTCGACCTCGGCACCATGGAGGGCGAGACCCTGATCAAGGCCGAGCGGCTCGCCGACCACCCGGAGACCTCGGCGGCCGACGACCGGGTGGCGCCGCGCAGCCTCTGGCAGGACGCCTGGCGGGACCTGCGGACCAACCCGATCTTCATCATCTCCGGGCTGCTGATCGTCTTCCTGGTCCTGGTGGCGATCTTCCCGTCGATGATGACCTCGACCAACCCGCTGACCTGCGACCTGGCCAAGTCCCAGCAGGGCCCCACCTCCGGGCACCCGTTCGGGTTCGACACCCAGGGCTGCGACGTCTACGCCCGCACCGTCTACGGCGCCCGCGCCTCGATCACGGTCGGCGTCTGCGCCACCGCGGGCGCGGCCATCGTCGGCACCGTGCTGGGCGGGCTGGCCGGCTTCTTCGGCAGCTGGACCGACTCGCTCATCTCCCGGGTCGCCGACATCTTCTTCGGCATCCCGATCCTGCTCGGCGGCCTGGTCTTCCTCTCGGTGATCAAGACCAAGTCGATCTGGATCGTGGTGGCCTTCATCGTGGTGCTGGGCTGGCCGCAGCTGGCCCGGATCGCCCGCGGCGCGGTGATCACCGCGAAACAGCAGGACTACGTGACCGCGGCCCGGGCGCTCGGCGCGAGCAGCCAGCGGCTGATGCTCCGGCACATCCTGCCCAACGCGGTCGCGCCCATCATCGTGGTCGCCACCATCGCGCTCGGCACCTACATCGCCCTGGAAGCCACCCTGAGCTACCTCGGCGTCGGTCTCAAGCCGCCCACCGTCTCCTGGGGCATCGACATCTCCGCGGCCTCCGACAGCTTCAGCGTGGCGCCGCACATGCTGCTCTTCCCGGCCGGCGCGCTGAGCATCACGGTGCTCGCCTTCATCATGCTCGGCGACGCGGTGCGCGACGCCCTCGACCCCAAGCTGCGCTGAGAGAGGCCACCAGCGATGAGTAGCAGCAGCACCAGCTCGCAGCCGCGCGCCGCCACCGCGGACTCCGACACCGCGCCCCTGCTCGAGGTCCGCGACCTGCAGGTGGAGTTCCGCACCCGGGACGGGGTGGCCAAGGCGGTCAACGGGGTCAACTACTCGGTCCGGGCCGGTGAGACCCTGGCCATCCTGGGCGAGTCGGGCTCCGGCAAGTCGGTCTCGGCGCAGGCGGTGATGGGCATCCTGGACAGCCCGCCGGGCTTCGTGACCGGCGGCCAGATCCTCTTCAAGGGGCGCGACCTGCTGACCATGGGCAAGGAGGAGCGGCGCAAGGTCCGCGGCTCGCAGGTCGCGATGATCTTCCAGGACGCGCTCTCCGCGCTCAACCCGGTGCACAGCGTCGGCGCCCAGCTGGGCGAGATGTACCGGGTGCACCGGGGCACCTCGCGGCAGGAGGCGAAGGCCAAGGCGATCGAGCTGATGGACCGGGTCCGGATCCCGGCCGCCGCGGCCCGGGTCAACGACTACCCGCACCAGTTCTCCGGCGGCATGCGCCAGCGCATCATGATCGCCATGGCGCTCGCCCTGCAGCCGGACCTGATCATCGCCGACGAGCCGACCACCGCCCTCGACGTCACGGTGCAGGCCCAGGTGATGGACCTGCTGGCCGAGCTCCAGGACGAGTACCGGATGGGCCTGATCCTGATCACCCACGACCTCGGGGTGGTCGCCGACGTCGCCGACAAGATCGCGGTGATGTACGCCGGGCGGATCGTGGAGACCGCGCCGGTGCACGAGCTGTACGCCAAGCCGGCCCACCCCTACACCCGCGGGCTGCTGGACTCCATCCCCCGGCTGGACCAGAAGGGGCAGGAGCTCTACGCGATCAAGGGCCTGCCGCCCAACCTGCTGCGGATCCCGCCGGGCTGCGCCTTCAACCCGCGCTGCCCGCGGGCCCAGGAGATCTGCCGGACCACCGTGCCGGCGCTCTTCGAGGTGACGGACGAGGCCGGGACGCCGGTGCCGGGGCGGGCCAGCGCCTGCCACTTCTGGAAGGAGACGCTCGATGACTGAGGGTGCCACCGCGCTCGGCGCGCCCGGGCCGCAGGGGGCCTCCTTCGGCAAGGACCTCTCCGACGGGGAACCGATCCTGCAGATCCGCGACCTGGTCAAGCACTTCCCGCTGACCCGCGGCGTGGTGGTGAAGAAGCAGATCGGCGCGGTCAAGGCGGTCGACGGGGTCTCCTTCGACCTGCACAAGGGCGAGACCCTGGGCGTGGTCGGCGAGTCCGGCTGCGGCAAGTCGACGCTGGCCAAGGTGCTGATGAACCTGGAGCCGGCCACCTCGGGATCGGTGCGCTACAAGGGCGAGGAGATCTCCCGGCTCTCCGGGGCCGCGCTCAAGGCGGTGCGGCGCAACATCCAGATGGTCTTCCAGGACCCCTACACCTCGCTCAACCCCCGGATGACGGTCGGTGACATCATCGGGGAGCCGTACGAGATCCACCCCGAGGTGGCGCCCAAGGGCGAGCGCCGCAAGGCGGTCCAGGACCTGCTGGACGTGGTCGGCCTCAACCCCGAGTACCTCAACCGCTACCCGCACCAGTTCTCCGGCGGCCAGCGCCAGCGCATCGGCATCGCCCGCGGCCTGGCGCTCAAGCCCGAGGTGATCATCTGCGACGAGCCGGTCTCGGCCCTCGACGTCTCGGTCCAGGCACAGGTGATCAACCTGCTGGAGAAGCTCCAGCAGGAGTTCGAGCTCTCGTACATCTTCATCGCGCACGACCTCTCGATCGTCCGGCACATCTCCGACCGGGTCGGCGTGATGTACCTGGGGAAGATGGTGGAGCTCGGCAGCGACCTGCAGATCTACGACCACGCCACCCACCCGTACACCCAGGCGCTGCTCTCCGCCGTGCCGGTCCCCGACCCGGCGGCGCGCAGCAACCGGGACCGGATCGTGCTCACCGGCGACGTGCCGTCCCCCGCGGACCCGCCCTCCGGCTGCCGCTTCCGCACCCGGTGCTGGAAGGCCCAGGAGCGGTGCGCGGTCGAGGTCCCGCTGCTCGCGGCCCCGAGCTGGCTCAGCGGGCCGGCGGCGCACGAGTCGGCCTGCCACTTCGCCGCGGAGCGGGAGAGCGGGGACGGCGGGGAGGGCGTGGCGGCCCGGGAGAACGGCAACGGCAACGGCGGCAGCCCCGACGCGCCCGCGTGACCGCGCCGCAAACGCCGTAGGGCCCGCTCCACGAGGAGCGGGCCCTACGGCGTTTCCGGGCGACCGGGGTCAGTCCTTGGCACCCTTGGGCGCCGGGACGGTGTCGGCCTTCGCGGCCGGCTTCGGCGCGCGGGCCTCGGGGGCGTCCTCCGGGAAGTGGCACGCGGTCAGGTGACCCTCGGCGTTGCCGCCCAGCTGGATCAGCGGGGGCTCCTCCGTGGCGCACTTCTCCTGCGCCTTCCAGCAGCGGGTGCGGAAGCGGCAGCCGGACGGCGGGTTGAGCGGCGAGGGGACGTCACCGGTGAGGCGGATCCGCTCGGTGGTGGCGCTGTCCGGGTCGGCGTCCGGCGCGGCCGAGAGCAGCGCGTGGGTGTAGGGGTGGCGCGGCTTGGTGTAGAGCGAGTCGCGGTCGGCGATCTCGACCACCTTGCCCAGGTACATCACCGCGACGCGCTGCGAGAAGTGCCGCACGATCGACAGGTCGTGCGCGATGAAGACGAAGGCGATGCCCAGCTCCCGCTGCAGGCCCTGGAGCAGGTTGACCACCTGCGCCTGGATCGACACGTCGAGCGCGGAGACCGGCTCGTCGGCGATGATCAGCTTGGGGTTGAGCGCGAGCGCGCGGGCCACGCCGATGCGCTGCCGCTGACCGCCGGAGAACTCGTGCGGGAAGCGGTTGAAGTGCTCCGGGTTGAGACCGACGATCTCCAGCAGTTCCTTGACCCGGGCCTCGCGCCCACCGGGCGGGTTGATGTTGTTGATCTCCATCGGCCCGGAGATGATCGTGCCGACCGTGTGCCGCGGGTTCAGCGACGAGTACGGGTCCTGGAAGATCATCTGGATCTCGGACCGGATCGGCGCCAGCTCCTTGCGGGAGGCGTGCGTGATGTCCTGGCCCTTGTACTTCACCGAGCCGCCGGTCGGCTCCAGCAGGCGGGTGAGCAGCCGGCCGGTGGTCGACTTGCCACAGCCGGACTCGCCCACCAGGCCCAGGCTCTCGCCCTCGCGGACGTTGAAGGAGACGCCGTCGACCGCCTGGACCGCACCGACCTGGCGCTTGAACGGGAACCCGCCCATCACCGGGAAGTGCTTGGTGAGGCCGTCGACCTCCAGCAGGATGTCGCCGGGGGCCGGGACCGCCGAGGTGTGCTCGGTCAGGGTCTGCTCTGCGCTCATGGGATTTCCTTGGCTCCTTTACCGAGGCTCAGCTGCTCAGCCGGGGCAGGATCTGCTCGGTGAGGATGGACTGCTTCTGCGCGGGGGTGAGGTGGCAGGCCGACAGGTGGCCGTTCGCGAGCTCCAGCGGGGGGCGCTCGGTCACGCACTTGTCGCCGACCACCTGGTCACGGTACGCGCAGCGGGGGTGGAACGCGCAGCCGGTCGGCGGGTTCAGCAGGGACGGCGGGGTGCCCGGGATCGGCTCCAGCGGCACGTCCACCGAGGCGTTGATGCGCGGGATGGAGCTCAGCAGGCCCCAGCCGTAGGGGTGCTGCGACTGCTTGAGCACCTCGCGCATGGTGCCGCGCTCGACGGCCCGACCCGCGTACATCACCAGCACGTCGTCGGCGATCTCGCGGATCACGCCGAGGTCGTGGGTGATGAAGATGATCGAGGTGCCGGTCTCCTGCTGGAGGTCCTTGAGCAGGTCGACGATCTGGGCCTGCACGGTCACGTCGAGCGCGGTGGTCGGCTCGTCGGCGATCAGCAGCTCGGGGTCGCAGACCAGGGCCATGGCGATCATGGCGCGCTGGCGCATACCGCCGGAGAACTGGTGCGGGTAGTCGTCGACGCGGGTCTGCGGCTGCGGGATGCCGACCCGGCGGAGCATCTCGATCGCGCGCTCGCGACCCTCCTTCTTGCTCGCGCCGGTGTGCTTCATGAACGGCTCGGCGATCTGCCGGCCGATCGTGTAGTACGGCGAGAGCGCGGCCAGCGCGTCCTGGAAGATCATCGCCATCTTGTTGCCGCGGAGCTTCTCCAGGTCGCGCTGCGAGGCGGCGAGGAGGTCCTGGCCGTCGAGGACGACCGAGCCCTCGATGGTGGTGTTCTTCGGGTTGTGCAGGCCCATCACGGCCAGGTTGGACACCGACTTGCCGGAGCCCGACTCACCCACGATGCCGAGGGTCTTGCCCTTCTCCAGGTCGAAGGTGAGGTTGTTGACGGCCTTGACGATGCCGTCCTCGGTGCGGAAGCGGACCTGCAGGTCACGGACCGAGAGGAAGGGGGCGCCGGCCTGCGGCGCGGGAGTGGACTCGGACTTGGTGAGGGTGCTCACGGTCGGATCTCCTCGGGTGCGGGGTGGTGCGGGAAGGTCGCGGGCGGGGCGGAGATCATCCGATCCGGACCCGGGGGTCGAGGAGACCGTAAGCGGCGTCGACGAGGATGTTGAACAGCAGGATGGCGACCGAGCTGAAGATCAGTACGCCGAGCTCCAGGTACAGGTCGGCCTGGTGGACCGCCTTGACGGCGAGGTAGCCCAGGCCCTGGACGCCGAAGGTGTACTCGGTGATGATCGCGCCGGAGAAGACCTGGCCGAGGTCGATGCCGAAGATGGTGATGATCGGGCCCATGGCGCCGCGCAGCGCGTAGCGCCACCAGACGTAGCCGCTCGACATGCCCTTGGCACGGGCGGCGCGGATGTGGTCCTCGGCGAGCTGCTCCAGCATCAGGGAGCGGACCTGACGGCTGTAGTTCGACCAGAAGATGACCGACATGACCGTCCACGGGAGGATCATCCCGGTGAAGCAGCCCCACGGGTCGGTGGTGATCGGGAAGTAGCCCGGCTGCGGCAGCCAGTGCAGGTTCACCACGAAGAGCGCCATGGCCAGCGGGCCGAGGAAGTAGATCTGGGTCGACTGGCCGAGCAGCGAGACACCGCTGGCGACCTTGTCGATGGTCTTGCCCTGCTTCCAGGCGGAGAGCATGCCCAGGCCGACACCGATGCTCAGGAAGCAGACCGCGCCACCGATGGCGAGCACGAAGGTGGCCGGGTAGTTGGAGACCAGGCGGTCCCAGACGAACTGCTGGGTGTTGTACGAGTAACCGAAGCACGGGGCGGCGCAGTGGCCGGCGGTGCCGAAGTCCTGGCCGACGAAGAGGCCGCTGAAGTAGTGCCAGAACTGTTCGTAGATCGGCTGGTTGAGGTGCATGTTCGCCCGGATCTGGGCGAGCACCTCGGGGGTGCAGCCCTTCGGGCAGGAGAGCTGGGCGGGGTCGACCGGCAGCTCGAAGAACGCGAAGTAGGTGAGCGCGATCAGCAGGACGATGATGACCAGCGCGCCGAGCGCCCGGCGGATGAGAAATCGGAGCATGGAATGAAGCTCTTCCGAGGAGAGGGCGCCCTAGGCGGCCACGTCGTGGAGAGTGCGACAACCCGGATCGCGGGTGATCGGCACGTGGCCCGGGCAGGACCACCGTGAGGTGGTCCTGCCCGGGTGGAGCCAGGCCCGGAGGCCGGCTCCGGATCCGGTGTTTACTTCTTGACGAAGATGTCGTTCAGGCTGATCGCACCGAGGACCTGGTTGTAGTCCACGCCGCCGAGGCCGGCACCGTAGATGTTGAAGTACTTGTCGTACTCAACCGGGATCTCCGGGATGTCGGTGCTGAGGATCTTGTCAGCCAGCGTCATCCACTGCGCGCTCTGCTGGCCCAGGTCGCCGATGGCGCTGATGCGGTCCATCTCGCTGTTCATCGCCGTGTTGTTGTAGTGCGAGTAGTTGTTCGCACCGTCGGCGATCTGGCGACCGTCCAGGGTCGGCGGGATGACCGCGGAGCCGACCGGCCAGTCGGCACCCCAGCCGGAGCGGTACAGGTCGTACTGGTTGTTGACCTTGCCGATCTGGGTGTAGTAGCTGGTCGGGTCCAGCTGCTGGCGCTCCACGGTGAAGCCGGCGCGGGTCAGGGCGTCCTGGACGGCGACCGAGACCTTCTGCTGGATGTCGGTGTTCGAGTACGCGTACTCGATCTTGTAACCCATCTGACCGGCGGCCTGCAGGATCTGCTTGGCCTTGTCCGGGTCACCGTTCGGGTTGGCCTTGATGCCCAGCGGGTCGGTGTTCTGCCAACCGGAGACGGTCGGGCTCATCAGGTTGCTCGCGACCTCGCCGGTCGCGCTGCCACCGTTCTCCTTGATGATGTTCGCCACCGGCAGGGCGGTCGCCAGCGCCTTGCGCACGGCCGGGTTGGTGACCCGGCTCATGTTGATGTTGTAGACGTCGACGAACGGCAGGAACTCGTTCTCGGTCCGGTTCTTGTACTGCGGGTCCGTGGCGATGGTCTTGATCTGCGCCGGGTCCGCGCTGGTGGCGACGGTCAGGGCGTCGTTGTCGGTGCCCGAACCGGCCATCAGGCGCTGGGTCATCAGCGGGGTGGCGATGCCCAGGTCCAGCTCCCACTTGTCCACGTACTGGTGGCGGATCGGGTCGGTGCTGGGGTCCCAGTTGGGGTTCTTGACCAGGACGAGCTGCTTGTCCGGCGTGTACGACTGGATCATGTACGGGCCGATGGACTGCGGGCCGTTGTTGTACGCCTGGCCGGTGTCCTTCGACTTCTCGATGGCCGTGACGTTCGGCATGTTCATCGCGTACGGCGCATCGGTGTGCGGCGACTGGAAGTGGAAGACGATGGTCTGGTCGTCCGGGGTGCCCAGCACGCTGTCCGGCAGGTCACCGGACTGCGGGCCCTTGTAGGTGTCGCGGTAGTTGGCACCGGAGAGCCACTGCTGGATGTAGAGCGGACCCTGGGTCTGGTAGTCCTGGTACAGGCGCTCGATCGCGTACTTGACGTCGTGCGAGGTGATCGGGGTGCCGTCCTGGAACTTCAGGCCCTTCTTCAGGGTGAAGGTCCAGGTCTTGCCGCCGTCCGTGGTGTGACCGGTGTCGGTGGCCATGTCGCCGACCAGCACGACCTTGCCGGTGGCCGGGTCGGTGCGGTAACCGGTCAGCTGGCGGCTGTACAGGTTGCCGATGATCTGCTGGTTGTTGACGTACTGCTGGCTCGGGTCCAGGTAGTCGATGCCCGCGTTCTCCAGCTCGTACGCGGTGCCGCCGGGGGTGGCGCCCGGAACCGGGGCGGCCGGACCGTTCGACAGCGCAGCCGCGCCGATGGCGAAGTTCTGCACACTGGCCGACGCGCTCGGGACCGCGGCGGCGCCGCTCTTCCCACCGCCCCCACCACAGGCCGTCAGCGTGAGGGCGCTGACCGCCACGAGCGCCGGCATGAGTGCTGCCTTGCGAAGTCTCATTGGTTCCTACCTGTCACTGGTCATGTCGGGTCTGGCCAGCGCGGACCGGCGGGGCGGCTCTGCCCCGGGGTGGCCGGACTGGGTTACAGGGTCCTGCAGGGGGGTGGTGCGACTGCGGGGGTGGATCGGCTCAGCGGATCGTCTTCGGGTCGAGGGCGTCCCGAACCGCGTCCCCGAACAGGCTGAACGCGACCGCGAAGATCGTCAGCGAGAGGCCGGGGAAGAGCAGGTAGGTCAGGTCGTTCTGGTAGTTCGACACCGCGTCCTGGAACATCAGGCCCCAGTCGGGGGTGGGCTCGGTCATGCCGACACCGAGGAAGGAGAGGCCGGCCTCGGCGGTGACCATCGCGGGGAGCATCAGAGTGACCTGGACCAGCATGGTGGTCGCCAGGTTCGGCATCAGTTCCTTCATGATGATGCGCCAGGACGAGGCACCGGCGATCTTCGCCGCCTCGACGTACTCGCGCTCACGAAGGCTCAGCGCCATGCCGCGCATCAGGCGCGAGGTGGCCATCCAGCCGAGGAAGGACTGGACGATGACCACCGCGAAGACGCGGGTGGAGACCGGAGTGGCCTCGCCCGGCTTCACGAACGCGTTCAGCACGATGGGGGTGAAGGCGATGAAGAACAGCTGGGTCGGCAGGCCGAGCAGCAGGTCGGTGAAGCGACCCACCAGGTAGTCGAAGCGACCGCCGAGGTAGCCCTGGGCCACACCGAGGGTGATGCCGACGACGCTGGAGACGATCGTGATCAAGAGGCCGAGGCCGAGCGACGTCCGGATCCCGTAGATCAGCTTGATGAAGATGTCGAACCCGGAGTTGGGCGTGATGCCGAACCAGTGGGCGGCGCTCATGCCGCCGTTGGCGCCGATCGGGATCCCGTAGTCGTCGACCAGGGACGGGTCACGGAAGGCGTAGGGGATGTACGGCGACTGCCCGTACAGCGCGCTGATCACCGGCGCGAGGACCGCGATCAGGATGTAGAAGATCACGATAAACGCGCAAAGCACACCGATGCGGTTGCGCTTGAAGCGGCTCCAGGCAATCTGGCGCGGGGTGCGCCCCAGGAGCACCGCGGGCTTGTCGCCGCTCTCTCCTGTCGCGGACGCGACGGCGACCGAGTCGGTCTGTGTCGTGTCCTCAGTTGGCGTCGTCATGGTGCGAAAGCTCCCGCCGGTGTGGTCTGTGCAGCAGCAACGAGGAAGAAGTTGGTCGAACGGACTCTCGCAACTCGTTTATCGAACGTCAAGAGTTTCTCTTCAGCTGGACGGGCAGTTTTGGCTTCGTTCTGGAATGTCAACCAGGTTGTAGCTTTCAACTACTTGACAGCCGTCGGCGAGACGTCCCAAAACGGACATACGTCTACAAACAGCGTTCATAAGTTCGTAACGAGGGCTTAGTAACACCGGTATCTGAACGCTTGAACCCCGGCGTTGGGAGGTTGACGCGCATAGATAACCCTGTCCGTTTTGGGGTGGTTTGGGGGCATTACTCGCCGGTTTTCAGCGTTCGATTATCGGACGGATTTGGCGGGATGCCGCCTCTGGCGACTTTTCGTCAGCCTTTAAGTTGCCTTATGCGCCCTCCCTGGAATCCGCCGGCAGAGTTGCTGCCCAGCCCTCGTGTCGGTTACACGCCAGTGGCGAGATCTCGCCGGGAAACGCGCCGGAGCCCCGGAACGGGAACGTTCCGGGGCTCCGTGCGGGATTTTTTTGACATGCTCACATATGGAACTTGTAAGTGCGCTCCGCAGGGGTGTTCTTGTCGTAGACCTGGGCGATCGCGTCGGCCACGTCCTGGGTCGTGATCGGCGCCAAAGTCCCGTCGCTCTGGCGGAACTTGAGCTTGTCGAAGGTGGTTCCCACGGCGGCCGAGAGCTGGTCCAGATCCCACTTCGGGACGATGTTCCCATTGGCGTCCGGGACCAGCGTGAGGGCCTTGGCCGCGACCTCCTTGCCGAACAGGAACTTGCGGCTGCCGGTGGGCGCCAGCACCGTGACGTTGCTGCTGACGATGGCCTTGCCGAGGCCGTCCGCGGCCTGCTGCAGGGTGGCGGTGGAGACCTTGGGCTGGGCCGCGGTCACCGCCAGGGTGATCGGGCCGTCGGTCTTGCCGTCGGCCCGGTCCTGGTAGCTCTGGGCCACCTGGTCCACGGCCGCGTCGCCGTTCACCGCCTGGCCGGCCTGCCCCGGCACCACGGTCGGGTCGCCGGCGGGGCTGAACTGGACGTAGCCCTCCTTGAGCCCCGACGCGGTGCTCGCGGCCAGGCCGTCCAGCGCGGACTTGAGCTTGGCCCGGTCGATCTTCACCTGTGGCGCCACCTTGCGGGTGCCGCCGGCCAGCGAGCCGATCACCGTCTGGGGGGCGTAGCTGTGCTTGGTGAGCCCGTCCACGGTCGCGGTGGTGTCGAAGCTCAGACCGGCGGTGGCCGGGTCCAGCTGCAGGTTCTGGTCGCCGATCTTCAGCTGTATCGGCTGGGCGCCGATCTTGCCCACGGTGCCGTCCAACTGGTGCACCGCCTGGTCGCGGCTGTCGCCGCCGATCGAGGTGCCGAGCACGCTGATGCCGCGCGGGACGTCGGCCTGGTTGAGCATCAGACCGGTGCCGTAGGCGGCGGCGCCCACGAAGAGCGCACCGCCTATGCCGGTGACGAGCAGCTTCTGCGCCTTCGGACGGCCCTTCGGCTTGCCCTTGGCGGCGGTCGCGGCCGGCTTGGGCGCGGGTGCGGCGGCCGGGGCCGGCTCGGGCGAGGACGGGTCGGCGGGCGGCTGGGCGGACGGCTCCGCGGGCTCGGTGTGCGGCCGGCCGCCGAACGGCTGCTCGGGGGCGAACGCCCGCTCGGGCTCGAACGGCTGCTGCTCCGCGGGGAACGGCCGGCCGGCGGGGAAGGGCCGGCCCGCCTCGAACGGCTGGCCCGCGGGGAAGGGCTGGCCCGGCTCGAACGGCGCGGCCTCGAAGGGCTGGGCGGCCTCGAACGGCTGGGCCGGGGGGAAGGGCCGGCCCGGCTCGAAGGGCTGGCCGGGCTCGAAGGGCTGGGCCGCCTCGAACGGACGGGCCGCTTCGAAGGGCTGGGCGGGGGCGAACGGCCGCTCGCCGCGCGGTGCGCTGCCGAACGGGTCACCGGCCGGCGCGGCGGCGCCCGGACCGAGGGTGCCCGGAGCCGGCGGCGGGCCGGCCGGGTGGGCCGCGGGTGCACCGCCGGGGTGACCGGCGCCCGGGTGCGGGGCGGTGGGCGCGGCGCCGTACAGGCCGGCCACCGGCAGACCGGGTATGGCCTCCTCGGGCAGCTCACCCGTGATCGGGTCGAAGCCGCCGATCTGGGTGTCCTCCGACTCACCGGCGCCCGGGCCGCGGCCGAACGAGCCGGGCGGGTTGACCGGCGGCTGCGGCTTGGCGAACCGGCCCGGCGCACCGGGCGTCCCGGTGGGGCGCGGGTGCGCGGTGGTGGCGAACGGGTCGGTGGTCGGCTGCTGCTCCGGCGCGGGCGGCTCGGCGCCGCCGGCCGGGTAGGGCGCGGCCGGGCCCTCGGGGCCGCCGGGGTAGGGGTCGCCGGCGAACGGGTTGGCGTTCGCGTACGGCCCGCTGCCGCCGAACGGCTCGCCGCCACCGGCCGGGAACGGCCCACCCGGCGGGAACGGCGTGGCCGGTGGGAACGGCGCGGCCGGCGGGGTGCCGAACGGGTCGCCGCCGCCGGCGGCGTACGGATCGGCCGGGTAGCCGGCGAAGGGGCCCGCGGGCGGGGTGGCCGGCCGGGGCAGCGGGGTCTGCAGGGTGCTCTCGGCGGAGAACACCGGTGCGCCGGGCGCGGGCTGCGGCGTGCCCGGGGCGGGCATCGGGCGGCCCTGGGCGGCGGCCGCGGCGGCCGCACCGGTCGGCGTGCCACCGGCGG
>NZ_JBNQTI010000120.1:0-28139 GCF_050325825.1 Kitasatospora sp. LaBMicrA B282 | reverse complement strand
CCTTCTGGGACCGACAAGCCGGTCCCAGAAGGTCGGCCCGGCCGACTTCTCAGGGTCGGGCTCGGTGGCGCAGGAGCGGTGGGGTGTTCTGGGCGGAGGAGGGTGTGCAGCTCGGCGTTTCCATGCGGGGCGCCGGGGGTTGCTCACTGCGGCTGCGGCTGCGGCTGCGGCTGCGGCTGCGGCTGCGGCGGTCGGTGCGCGTGGCCGTGGCCTCGCAGCGTCCGGACGCTGCCGCCCGCCTGCCTCCGTCCTCCCGAGCCGGCCCCCGCTCCCGCTGGGACCTTCCAGGGCCGGCCAATGGTGAAGGCCCCCGACGCGTAGGGGCGCGTCGGGGGCTGGCTGGGGGGAAGGGTGGGGAGGTGGGTGTGGGGAGAGCGGGGCGGCGACCCCTCAGTCGCGGATCACCGTCTTGGTGCGCATCAGGAACTCGCCCAGGTAGCTGTCGTGCGGGACGCCGGGGCGGATCCAGTAGGTCGGGTGGTCGCCGCGGTACACGTTGCTGATGCTCGGTTCGTCCAGCAGCCGGTCCACCAGCCGGTCGTCCTCGGTGAGGACCGTCACCACCAGGCTGTCGCGCAGCGGTGCCGTGCCCGCCTCCGGGGTCCAGGGGCCGACCCAGACGCAGGGGAAGGGCAGTTCGATGCTCGCCTGGGGGGCGTCGGGCCGGTCGAGCTGGTGGACGGCGGGGCGCAGCACGGCGCTGCCGTCGCCGAGTTCGCCGACCACGCCGTCGCCGCCGAGCCAGGCCTTGGTGCCCTTGGCCTTGTTGAGCAGGAAGCTCTCGATGCCGCGGGCGGCCGCGACCGGCTGGACCGCGAGGACGGCCTTCTCGTCCTCCGGCGGCAGGCTGGGGATGGACTGCAGGCGCTCGGCGATGGCCTGGGCCAGCGGGGCCGGGTCGCCCTCGACCAGCACGGTGGTGGCGTTGATGCAGGCCACCCCGCCCTGGTGGCTGATCGAGTCGACGATGGTGTCCAGGTGCTCGCGCCAGTCGGTGTCCGCGGTCACCAGGATCTTGGAGCGGCCGGGACCCTGCGGCAGCACGTTGGTGCCCGCGTACTTGCGGACCACCTCGTCGCCGCCGTAGACCAGGCCCAGGTCGGCGCCGCGCAGCAGTTCGTCGGCGGCGTTGTGGTCGGTCGGCAGCAGCACCACCTGGTCGTCCCCGAAGCCGGCCGCGCGCAGGGCGCTGACCAGGCGGTGCGGGGTGAACGGCTCGCGGCGGGAGGGGCGGACCGCGACCCGGTAGCCGAGGGCGAGCGCCTCCAGCCAGAGCGAGTGCGGGCCGGGGTGGTTG
Organism: Kitasatospora sp. LaBMicrA B282; assembly: GCF_050325825.1. Taxonomy (NCBI): domain Bacteria; kingdom Bacillati; phylum Actinomycetota; class Actinomycetes; order Kitasatosporales; family Streptomycetaceae; genus Kitasatospora; species Kitasatospora sp. LaBMicrA B282. The sequence continues at coordinate 26,842 of NZ_JBNQTI010000120.1, read as the reverse complement.
CCGGCGGCGTGGACGGCGAAGACGTGGCCGCGCCGGGTCCAGACGGCCCGGCCGTCGCGGGTGGCGTTGTCGCGCCAGTTGCTGACGGCGCCGACGGGCTGCGCCTGGAAGGCGGCGAAGCCGGCCCGCTCGGCGGAGTCGATGATCGCCGCGGTGGCGTCGCGCACCACCGAGATCGGCACGCCGGAGACCCGGCTGACGGTGTACTCGTACTCCTCGAAGGTGAGCCCGTCGATGACCTCCTCGGCGAAGATCCGCGCGGCGCGGGCCAGTGCGGCGATCCGCTCGGCCTCCGGCAGGCTCTCGGCGCGCTGCAGGGCGGCCATCGCCCGGGTGACGAACAGGCCGGGGACCAGGCTGAGTTCGGCCACCGGGCGGCCGGTCACGTCCGGCACGACGATCCGGTTGCGGGACCGGTAGCCGCCGTTGTGGCCGAGCGCGTCGAGCGCGATCAGTTCCTCAGAACCAGTGCCGGCCACCGCGACGGCGGTCTGCTGGGCGCCCACTAGTAGACCCCCTCGATCACGGTCTCGTTGTCGAACTCGCGCACCGGGGCGATGTCGGCCACCGAGTCGCCGAGCTGGCCGGGCAGCGGCTCGATCCGCAGGCCGGTGTCGCGCTCCAGGTTGTTGGGCATCAGCAGGCTCTTGCTGACGTGGTGCATGACCACCTGGCCGCGCTCGCCGTAGGGCACCGTCTCGCCGGTCGCCGGGTCGACGACCCCGAAGGTCATGTACGGCGAGTACGGGTCGTAGATGCACGGGTCGTCGTCGGTCAGCCCGTGCCGCTCGCTGGCGTTGCCCAGGATCATGGTGCTGCCGTAGCCGCTGTAGAGCACGGCGTTCGGGAAGATCTCGGTGCGGTAGAGGTGGCGGGTGTCGGGGTCCATCTGGGTGCCGACCCAGTTGATGGCCTTGACCTTCTCGTCGACCAGCTTGGCCAGGTCGGGGCGGCGGGCGATCCGCTCCAGCACCGGCGGGGTGCACATCAGCACGCCGATGTCCTGGGTCTCCAGCAGGTAGCCGACCTGGTCGACGATGTGCTCGGCGTAGGCGCCGGCCTCGGCGTGCTTGCCCTCCGAGATCAGCTTCTTCACCCAGCGCGGATCGAGGTCGACGGTGAAGGAGAGGCCGCCGCGGAAGGCGGTCTGCTGCTTGATCACGTCACCGACCATGTGCGGGCCGTTGGGGGCGACGGTCAGCCAGTTCACCCCCTGCGGCACGCCGTGGCCGTCCAGCTGCGCGCTGCTCCAGGCGAGCAGCTTGTCCAGCCAGTCGCGCAGCAGCACGATCCGCTTGGGCGCGCCGGTGGTGCCGCCGCTCTCGTAGACGCCGACCACCTCGGGGGAGGCGCCGTAGCCGCGCGGGATCAGGTCCTCGGCCTTGGCGAAGCGCAGCTCGTTGGCCAGGTTGGGGAACCTGGTCAGGTCGGCGTAGCTGCGGATGTCGGTCAGCGGGTCGAAGCCGAGGCTCTCGGCGCGCTCCAGCCAGAACGGCGAGCCGGTCTCGGGGGAGAAGTGCCAGCGCATGGCGGCGCGCAGGTACTCCTCGGGGTCGGGCTGGGCGTCGAACGGGAGCTCCAGCACGGGGTCGGCGGCAGCGGACACGGTGTTCCTTCCAAGGGAGTGGGCAAGTGGGTGGATCGCGCGGGCGGAGCGGTCACGCCGGGCGGATCGGTCAGGCGAGGGCGGCGCGGGTGACGCCGGCGGGGTTGTCGATGGCGTAGCGCCAGCAGCCGTCGGCGCCGCGTCGGGCGACGTCGGTGGCGGAGCCCTGGTCGCGCACCGGGGTGCCGTCCGGGGCGGTGCCCTCGATCAGGTAGTCGCCGATCAGCAGGGCGATGTCCTCGTGCACGTAGACGTGCCGCAGGGTCAGCTCGATCGGCAGTCCGAGGGCGAGGAACTCGGCGTTGGCGGCCCGGCGTTGGTCGCCGGTGACGGCGACGCCGGGGCTGGTGACGAAGACCGCGCCGGGCTCGAAGAGCCGGTCGACGGCGGCGAGGTCACCGGAGTTGAAGGCCGCGGCGAAGGCGAGCGGCAGCTGGTGCGGCTCGGTCGGCAGTTGGTGCACTTCGGCCGGCAGCGGGGCCAGGTCGGTGGGCAGCGGGTGTTCGGCGACGGGCTGCGGGGCCAGGTCGGTGGCGGTCACGGCTCAGCCGGTCTGCACGCCGGCGGTGGCGCCGGCCGCCAGCGGCGCGCTCGGCAGCCGGTCCAGGTCGAACCCGAAGTGGGTCTTGTAGGCCGCCAACACCGCTGCGTCGTCCGGGAGTTCCTCGCTGCTGCGGGTCTTCCCGGCGGCGCTGGAGAGCTGGTTGCCCTTGAGGGTGATCCGGCCGTCCTCGGTGCGCAGCGAGCAGAACACGTCCTGCAGGAACGGCGAGTCCGGCGAGGTGCGCCACCACCACAGGGTCGGGGCGAAGTCGTCCAGCCGGGCGGGACGGTCGTCGAGGCGGTACAGCGGCTTGCCGTTGAGGTGCACGTCGATGCCGCCGCCGGGCGCGTCGAAGAGCTGGTACGTGCCGTCCGGGTCCTGCTGCGCCTCCCGCACGTCGAAGCGCAGCGGGTGGCGGCTGTTGCGGCCGAAGCCGACGTCCACCAGCCAGGCCTCGCCGTCGAGTTCGACCCGCAGCGCGAGGTGGCAGAAGGCCGGGCCGTAGACGTCGCCGGGGCGGAAGACCCGGCCGGGCAGGATCTCCACCTGGTAGCCGAGCGCCTGCAGCAGGAACGAGAAGGCCGGGTTGACCTCGTAGCAGCCGCCGCCGCGGTGCTGCCGGACGATCTTGTCCAGCACCCGCTCGTCCATCAGGATCTGCTCGTCGAGGTGGTAGCCCAGGTTCTCGAACGGCACCGACAGGACGTGCCGCTCCTGGAGGTGGCGCAGGCCCTCCAGGTCGGCGCGCTCGGGTCGCCGGGCGCCGATCCGGGCCAGGTACTCGTCCACCAGGGTGTCGTCCATCACCGTCTCCTTGCGGTAGTTGTGTGCTGTGTCGGGTGTCGGGAGGGGCCGGGCTACCAGCGCAGCAGCGCCAGGCCCATCGCCATGCCGCCGCCGAAGCCGGCGAGCAGGACGAGGTCACCGGGGTTCAGCGCGCCGCTGCGGGCCGCCGCGTCGAGCGTGACCGGAACGGACGCGGAGCCGGTGTTGCCGAACTCCTCGACGGTGGTGGCGGTGCGGTCCGCCGGAACTCCGAGGTCGGCCGCGAGGTTCTCCAGCATCCGGCCGTTGGCCTGGTGCGGGACGAACAGCGCGAGTTCGGCGGCGGTGGTCCCGGCGTCGGCGAGGAACTCCCGCACCGCCCCCGGGACGTGCTCCGCGACGAAGTCGCGGACGCCGCGCCCGTTCATGGTGAAGTAGTGCAGCCCGCGCTCCAGGGTCTCGGCCGAGGCCGGCAGCCGGCTGCCGCCGGCCGGGACCTCGATCAGCTCCCGGTCGGCGCCGAAGCTCGCCAGCCGGGTGGCGAGCACCGCCCCGCCGCGCGAGGGGCCGAGCACCACGGCGCCGGCGCCGTCGCCGAACAGGATGGCGGTGCGGCGGTCCGCCGGGTTCAGGATCCGGGAGTAGACGTCGGCACCGATCACCAGGGCGTACCCGCCGTCGGAGCCGTGCAGGATCCGCTCGGCGGTGGTCAGCGCGAAGACGAACCCGCTGCACACGGCGTTGACGTCGAAGGCGGCGGTGCCGGGCGCGACGCCGAGCTCGTCGGCCACCACGCAGGCGGTGGGCGGCTGCGGGGAGTCGGGGGTGGAGGTCGCCACTACGATCAGCGACAGGTCGGCGGCCCGGATGCCGGCGCTCTCCAGCGCCGCCCGGGCGGCCATCACCGCGAGGTCGGAGGTCGCCTCGTCCGGCTTGGCCTGACGGCGGTACCGGATCCCGGTCTTGCCGTGGATCCAGGCGTCGTCGACCCCGGCGGGCTCGCCCACCTCGTCGTTGGTCACCACCTGGGCCGGCAGATAGGAACCGGTGCCCAGCACGGCGATCGCGGCGGAGGAGCGGTCCGGCTCGGCCATCCCTGTCGTGATCATTCCCTTTTCCCCTCGCATTCCTCGGGTGAATCCGTAACTGAGGTTCCCGCAACGGGAACTGGCGCGGCAAAGGGCTCGGGAGCACCTTGTCAGGTGCTCCGGCCGGTCGGTCTCAGTGCACGACCAGGTGGTCGAGGTAGCCCTGGACGTTGCGGCGGGTCTCGCTCACGTGGTCGCCGCCGAACTTCTCGCTCACCGCGTCCGCGAGCACCAACGCCACCATCGCCTCGGCCACGATCCCGGCCGCCGGCACCGCACACACATCCGACCGCTGGTGATGCGCCCGCGCCTCCTCACCGGTGCGCACATCGATCGTGCGCAGCGCCCGCGGCACGGTGGCGATCGGCTTCATCGCGGCCCGTACCCGCAGCAGTTCGCCCGTGGACAGGCCGCCCTCGGTGCCGCCCGAGCGGCCCGACAGGCGCTGCACGCCGTCGGGGCCGGGGGCGATCTCGTCGTGCGCCAGTGATCCGGGTACCCGGGCCAGCTCGAAGCCGTCGCCGACCTCGACGCCCTTGATCGCCTGAATGCCCATCAGGGCGGCTGCCAGGCGGGCGTCCAGGCGCCGGTCCCAGTGCACGTGCGAGCCCAGACCCACCGGCACCCCGTAGGCCAGCACCTCCACGACCCCGCCCAGCGTGTCACCGTCCTTGTGTGCCTGGTCGATCTCCTCGACCATCCGCCGCGACGCCTCCTCGTCCAGGCAGCGCACCGGATCGGCATCCAGGCGCGCCTCGTCAGCCGGCAGCGGCACCACCCCCGCCGGCGCCTTGGCCGCCCCCAACTCCACCACGTGCGACACGATCTCGATCCCGCACGTCTCCCGCAGGAAGGCCCGCGCCACCTCACCCAACGCCACCCGCGCCGCGGTCTCCCGCGCACTGGCCCGCTCCAGGATCGGCCGCGCCTCCTCGATCGAGTACTTCTGCATCCCCGCCAGATCCGCATGCCCCGGCCGCGGCCGCGTCAACGCCTCATTGCGCGCCAGACCGGCCAGGACGTCCGGATCCACCGGATCGGCCGACATCACCTGCTCCCACTTGGGCCACTCGGTGTTCCCGACCATGATCGCCACCGGGCTGCCCATGGTCTCGCCGTGCCGCACCCCACCGAGGAAGGTCACCTCGTCCTGCTCGAACTTCATCCGAGCACCCCGCCCGTACCCGAGCCGACGCCGGGCCAACGCCTCCGCAACCGCCCCGGTCGTCACCGGCACGCCCGCGGGCAACCCCTCCAGCGTGGCCACCAGGGCCGGCCCGTGCGACTCACCGGCGGTCAGCCAGCGTAGGCGTGTCACGTCAACTCACTCCTTCGGATTCCGGGTCGAGGGCCGCACCGAGCCCGGCCAGCACGGCCAGGTCGGTGCGGCCGGTGGTGGTGGCCTCCAGGTCGAAGACCAGCCGCTCGGTGGGCGGGAAGCCGATCAGCTCGGCCGCCCGGGTGGAGAGCGGCTGCGCGAGCGCCTCGGCGGACTCCCACAGCTGCACGGCGCCCCAGCGGTTGCGCTCGCGGTCGGCGATCCAGGTCTTCAGCACCAGGCCGTCGAACTGCGCCCACCGTTCGACCGCCTCCTCGCGCAGGAAGCCCCGCAGCGAGTCGATCGTCGCGGTGGAGCCGTCCAGGTCCCACCAGGCGATGACCACCTTCATCAGGCCACCACCGCGCCGACGCCGAGCACCTCGGCCAGCCGGGCGCCGACGATCCGCACGCCGTCCTGGGTCAGCACCGACTCGGCGTGGAACTGCATCGAGGCGAAGTGCGGGCCGCGCAGCGCGTGCACCTCGTCGGTGAGCGGGTCGCGGCTGACCTGCACCCGGCCCACGCCGGGGCAGTCCAGCAGCTCGGACGGGCTGGAGGCGGCGAAGGTGTTGTAGAAGCCCACCCGCTCGGTGGCGCCGAACAGCTCGATCTCCCGCTGCACGCCCTGGTTGGGCACGTCGCGCCGGCGCAGCTCCAGCCCGAGCAGCGTGCTCAGCACCTGGTGGCTCAGGCAGACCGCCAGGAAGGGCCGCCGCTCGTCGAGCAACTGCCGCACCGCGCCGCGCAGGTGGGCGATCTTCGGGTGCTCGGCGTGCCGCGGGTCGCCCGGGCCGGGGCCCATCACCACCAGGTCGTAGCCGTCGAAGGCGTACGCCTCGTCGAACCGGCGGACCGTCACGTCCAGGCCCAGCGAGCGCAGTTGGTGGTCGATCATGGAGGTGAAGGTGTCCTCGGCGTCCACCACCAGCACCCGGCGGCCGACCAGCTCCGGGTGCGGACGCTCCCGGGCCTCGGTGTCGGCCAGCCAGAAGCCGGCGATGGCGTCGTTGCGGCCCTCCAGGGCGGCGCGGACCTCCGGGTGCGAGCCGAACCGGCGCACCGGGTCGCCCTCCAGGGCGGCGAGCAGCCCGGCCGCCTTGGCCCGGGTCTCGGCCACCTCGGACCACGGGTCGGAGTGGCGCACCAGGGTGGCGCCGACGCCGATCCGCACCCGGCCGCCGGCGTCGATGTCCGCGGTGCGGATCAGGATCGCCGAGTCCAGGCTGCGCTCGCCGTGCCGGTCGCGGCCGATCAGCGCGGCCACCCCGCTGTAGTAGCCGCGGCCCTGCGGCTCGTAACGGCTGATCACCCGGGCCGCGCTCTCCAGCGGGCTGCCGGTGACGGTGGGCGCGAACAGGGTCTCGTGCAGCACCTCCCGCGGGTCGCGGTCGCTGCGGCCCTCGATGAAGTACTCGGTGTGCGCGAGCCGGGCCATCTCCTTGAGGAACGGCCCGACCACCCGGCCGCCGGTCTCGCAGATCCGGGCCATCATCTTGAGTTCCTCGTCGACCACCATGTACAGCTCGTCGGCCTCCTTGCGGTCGGCGAGGAAGTCCATCACCTCCGGCAGGCTCGGCCCGCCGGCCGGGTACCGGTAGGTGCCGCTGATCGGGTTCATCACCGCGACGCCGCCGTGCAGGCTGATGTGCCGCTCGGGGCTGGCGCCGATCAGGGTCCGGTCGCCGGTGTGCACCAGGAAGGTCCAGTAGGCGCCCGACTCCTGCTGCGCCAGCCGGCGGAAGAAGGCCAGCGCGGCGGGCGGACCGTACTCGGAGATGTCGGCGACGAAGGTTCGCTTGATCACGAAGTTGGCGCCGGCGCCCTCGCCGATCTCCTCGCCGATGACCCGGCGCACGGTGTCCGCGTAGGCCTCGTCGGAGAGGTCGAAGGCGCCGCCGGTCAGCCGGGTGCGCACCTCGGGGATCCGGGCCAGCGCCTCGGCGACCGGGTACGCCTGCTGTTCGGCGACGGTCATCGCGATCAGCGGCGCGCCGTCGTCCGGCGCCTCGAAGCCGCGCTCGGCGAGCTGGCGGTAGGGGATCAGCGCCAGCACCTCGTGCCGGCCGGCCGGGCCGTCCTCGGCCAGCGGGATGCCGGCCAGGGTGGCCGGGGTGTCGACAGGGCCGGCGAGCACCTCCAGGGTGCCCGGGGCGGACTCCGGCCGGTGCAGCAGGGCGAAGGCGGGCAGGGCGCCCGCCAGCGCGCGGGCGAGTAGGTCGGTCATGCCAGCACCTCCTTGGCGGTCAGGACGACGGCGCACCGCTGGGCCGCGTACTCCAGCGCCATCCGGTGGTGGCGCTCGGAGAAGTCGGCCACCGCGTCGGCGACCAGGAACGGCTGGATGTCGTTGGTGAAGGCGTCGACGGCCGACATCAGCACGCCGACGTGCGCGTAGACCCCGCAGATCACCAGCTGGTCGCGGCCGGCGGCGCGCATCCGCTGCAGCAGGTCGGAGCGGAAGAAGGCGCTGTAGCGCCACTTGGTCAGCAGCCAGTCCTGCGGGTTGGGCGCGAGCTCGTCGACGATCTCGCGGTCCGCCGGGTCGACCCGCATGCCGGGGCCCCAGAAGTCGGCGAGCAGGCCGCGCTGGCCGGCGTCCATGCCGCCGGGCTGCGCGGTGTAGGCCACCGGCATCCCGGCCGCGACGCAACGCTCGCGCAGCAGGGCCGCGTTGGCCACCAGTTCGCGGCGCGGGCCGTCCTCGGGCAGCGGCTTCAGGAAGTACCGCTGCATGTCGTGGACCAGCAGCACCGCGCGGTCGGCGTCGACGCTCCAGCCGGCGGTGTTGCCGGGCAGGTCGCCGATGGTCGGCATCGGGTAGGAGTCGATCGGGGGGATGCCCGCTGCCGGGCGGTCCGGGGTTCGGGTACTGCTAGGCACCGAGACTCGCGCCTCCATCCACGGTCAGGTCGTGCAGGGTGATGTGGCCGGCCTCGTCGGAGAGCAGGAAGACCACGGCGTTGGCCACGTCCTGCGGAGTGGCCAGCTTGCCCAGCGGGATGCCCACGCGGTACGCGTCCGGGTTGCCGGCGACGGTGTGCTGCCGGTCGGTCTCGTCCGCCCACATGGAGCTGAGCATCGGGGTGTCGGTGGAGCCGGGGGCCACCAGGTTGCAGCGCACCCCGTACTGCGCCACCTCCAGGCCCAGGCTCTTGGTGAAGAGCGTCGCGGCCGCCTTGGAGGCCGCGTAGGCGGCCATCTCGCTGCGCGGGGTGACCGCGGCGTTCGAGGCGACCGTGACGATCGCGCCCCGGCCGCGCGGCACCATGCGGTTGACCACGGCCCGGGAGAGGTGGAAGACCCCGGTCGCGTTGACCGCGAAGGTGGTCTGCCAGTCCTCGTCGGTGTAGTCGCGCACCGGGCCGAGCCGCAGCACGCCGGCCGCGTTGACCAGGTAGTCGATCGGACCGAGTTCCACCTCGATCCGGGCCACGGCGGCCTCCACCGACGCGGAGTCGGTGACGTCCGCCGGGAAGGCCTCGACCCGCAGGCCGTCGGCGGTGAGCTTCGCCACCACCTCGGCCAACTGCTCGGCGTCCCGGTCCACGGCGGCCACCACGGCGCCGCGCTCGCCCAGGGTCCGGGCGACCGCGGCACCGATGCCGCCGGCCGCTCCGGTCACCAGAGCTACCTTGTTGTCCATGTTCGGACCTCCCTACTGGCCGGGCCCGCGCTGCGGACCCGGCGGTGATGGATGGGGATGCCCGCGGCGCGCGGTCAGCCCCGCCAGGCCGAGACCACGGCCATGGCCTGCGCGGGGTTGAGCCGCGGGTCGCAGAAACTGGTGTAGCGCTCGCCCACCCGGTCGAGCGCGCCCGCGTCGGCCACGCACTCGGTGACCTCGTCGGGCGTGGTCTCCAGGTGGAGCCCGCCAGCCGTCGCGCCGGCCTCGGTGACCGCCTGCTGGAAGGCCTGCACCTCGCTCACCACGTGCTCGACGAAGCGGGTCTTGAGGCCGCCGGGCGCGCTGACGGTGTTGCCGTGCATCGGGTCGGTCAGCCAGATCACCGGGTGGCCGGCGGCCTTGACGGCGCGCACCAGGGCGGGCAGCCGGTCGGCGGCCAGCTCGGCGCCCATCCGGGCGATCAGGGTGAGCCGGCCGGGCTCGCGGTCCGGGTCGAGGACCTCGCAGAGCGCCAGCAGGTCGTCGGGGGTCATGGTCGGGCCGACCTTGCAAGCGACCGGGTTGACCACCTGGGCCAGCAGCGCCACGTGGGCGCCGTCCAACTGCCGGGTGCGCTCGCCGATCCACGGGAAGTGGGTGGAGGTGAGCAGCGCCCGGCCGGTCTCGTCGCGGCGCACCATGGGCAGCTCGTAGTCGAGCAGCAGCGCCTCGTGGCTGGTCCAGACCGGCGGGCAGATGGTGGAGCGCTGCGCGGGGTCCAGCCAGCCCAGGTGGCCCATGGCCTGCCGGGCGGCGCGGTAGCCGCTCAGCAGCCGCTCCGGGTCGGGCCGGCGGCTGGCCGGGTCGGCCGCCGGGCCGTTCACCATGTGGCCGCGGTAGACCGGGAGTTCACGGCCGTCGACGACCTCGGTGGGCTTGGAGCGGGGCTTGGCGAACTGGCCGGCCATCCGGCCCACCCGCACCACCGGCTGGTAGGTGGTCATCTTGAGCACCCCGGCCAGCGCGTCCAACAGGCCGGCCTTGCGGGCGACGTGGTCCTCGCCGCACTCGGCCGGGTCCTCGGCGCAGTCGCCGGCCTGCACCAGGTGCGCCTCGCCGTCGGCCACCTGGGCCAGCAGCGAGCGCAGCCGACGGACGTCGTCGGCCTTGACCAGCGGGTCGCTGAAGGCCAGGGTCTGCTGGACCCGGGCGAGTTCGTCGCGGTCCTCCCAGTGCGGCTGCTGAAGTGCGGTCCGGGATCTGGTGAGTTCGAGCAGTTCGTGGTCCAGCTCGCCCGGGGCGGTGGTCGAGCGGAAGTCGAGCAGGGCGTTATCCACGGCGATCTCCATGGTGTCTGGTCAAGGGGTCTTGAGACCCTGGACGAGGGCGGCGACGTCGGTCACCCGGCGGGCCTGGAAGGCGACCGCGGCGAGGTTCTCCTCGTGCACCTGGCCCGGGCGGTTCCGGGAGACGGCGCTGCTGCCGTACGGGTTGCCGTTGTTGGGCTGGAACAGCACCGGATCGGTGGACCCGTTGCCGAGGATCAGCGAGCCCCAGTGGCAGAAGGCGTTGTGCAGCGCCAGGATGGTCGTCTCGTGGCCGCCGTGCGGGGCCGAGCCGGAAGTGAAGGCCGACACCGCCTTGTTGGCGAGCTTGCCCGGGATGGAGAGCGGGGCGGTGGTGTCGATGAAGCGCAGGACCGCCGGGTGCGGCAGGCCGAACCGCACCGGGGTCCCGAACAGGATCCCGTCGGCCCAGTCGAGGTCCGCCAAGGTGGCCTCGGGGATCTCCGTGCTCTGGGCGGCGAGGTCCGCGGCGGCCTCCTCGGTGCCCGGGACGTAGGACTCCTCGGCCGGCTGCGGGATCCGCCGCAGGCGCACGTCGGCGCCGGCCTGGCGGGCCGCCTCGGCGGCCTCGACCGCGAGCCGGTGGACGTTACCGGTGGAGGAGTAGTAGATGACAGCGACGTTGGTCATGACCGGGTGGCTCCCTGGCGCGATTGGCCTGTTCGTTCGACGGATCCTGTTACGGGCTCGATCACCCGGCCAACGGCGGTCGGGGCACTTCGTCAGGTGATCGGAACTCCATCAGGTCCGGGCCGCGGGGCGACCTGACATGGATCGCCAAGCTTCGCCGACCAGGGGTGACTTGGCCCATATTCTCGTCCCAGCCATGCTGCGCGACGAATGCGCCGGGACCCGCCGAGGAGTGATCCAGCTTTGAAAGAAACACCGCCGGCACCCGCGAGCCGCGGGCACCTGAGGCAGCTGGTCGCGGAGGGTGTCTCGCCCTGGTTGGACGGTGTCCACCGCGGCCTGCTGGCTTCGGGTGCCGCGGCGCGGCTGATCGCCGAGCTGGGGGTGCGCGGAGCCACCTCCGACCCCCGCACGCTGGCCGACGCCTTCGCCCACAGCCTCGCCTACCGGGAGCAACTGGTCCGGCTGGCCCGGGAGCGGGTCTCGGCCGACGGTGCGCTGTGGGCGGCCTCGGTCGTGGACCTGCGGCTCGCCTGCGACGTGTTCCGCGGGGTCTTCGAGTCCACCCACGGCTACGACGGCCTGGTCTCGATGGACCTCGACCCGCACCTGGCCCACGACAGCGCGGGCACCGTGGCCGAGGCCGCGGAGCTGGCGCACGCGGTGGACCGGGTCAACGCGCTGGTGAAGATCCCGGCCACGCCGGCCGGGCTGGCCGCCATCCGGGAGTGCACCGGCCGGGGCATCGGGGTGCACGCCACCGAGATCTACTCGGCCGAGCGCTACTCCGAGGTGGTCAACGCCTACTTCGACGGCCTGGAGCTCGCGCTGGCCGCGGGCCGCGAGTTGGGCGCGATCGCCTCGGTCGCCTCGCTGCCGGTGCGCAGCCTCGACCAGGAGATCGACGTCCGGCTCGACGAGCTGGCCGGCGGGGACCACCACGCGCTGCGCGGCAAGGCGGCGCTGGCCACGGCCCGGCTGCTCTACCAGGTGTACGAGGAGCACCTGGGCGGTGAGCGCTGGCGCTACCTGCGCGCCGCCGGCGCCCGACCGCAGCGCCTGATGTGGACCGACACCGCGCCCGACCGCCCCGGCACGCACAACCGCTACGTGGAGACGCTGATCTCCTGGGGCACGGTGAACGCGCTCCCGCTGGCCTCCCTGGAGGACGCCGCGCAGCACAGCCGGCTGCAGGGCGACACCCTGATGGGGCAGGCGGAGAAGGCCCGGCTGGTGCTGGACGCGCTGGGGCGGCTGGGCATCAGCTACGAGGCGGTGGTGCGCAAGCTGGAGGCCGAGAGCATCCCGCGGCTGATCGACTCCTGGCTGCTGCTGCGCGAGGTGGTGAGCGAGCAGCTGGACCTGATCGCGGCGGGGGCACCGGACCGCGGTGGGCCCGGTGCCCCGCAGGCCGGCGGGCCGGTGCTCAGCGCACCGGCACCGGAGCCGCCTGCGGGGCCGCCGGGCGGGGCTCCGCCAGCGCCCGCTCCAGGAGTCTGAGCCGGTCGCCCTCGGGGAACTCCGCGCCGGTCAGGGCGAGCATCGGCATCGCCTTCACCACGGTCTCCTGGTACTCCAGTTCCGGGTCGGAGAGGGCGATCACCGCGCCGCCGACGCCGTAGCGGATGCTGCCCTCGGTGATCACGGCGGTCCGGATGACCACGCTCAGGTCCGCCGCACCGTTCAGCGAGAAGTAGCCGATGGCGCCGGAGTAGACCCCGCGCGGCCCCTGCTCCAGCCGGTCCAGCAGCTGCATGGTGCGCACCTTGGGCGCGCCGGTCATCGAGCCGGGCGGGAAGGCGGCCCGCACGCAGTCCACCGCCGAGCGGTCGCTGCGCAGCTGGGCCCGGACGGTGCTGACCAGTTGGTGGACCTTGGCGTAGGACTCGACCGCGAAGAGCTCGGTGGCCGCCACCGAGCCGGTCTCGGCGCACCGGCCCAGGTCGTTGCGGACCAGGTCGACGATCATCAGGTTCTCGGCCCGGTCCTTCTCGTTGCCCCGCAGGTCGGCGAGGAGCGCCTGGTCCTCCTGCCGGTTGGCGCCGCGCGGCCGGGTGCCCTTGATCGGCCGGCTCTCCGCCAGGCCGGTGCGGTCCACCCGCAGGAAGCGCTCGGGGGAGGTGCTCAGCACCGACAGCCGGCCGAAGGAGAGCAGCGCCGCGTACGGCGCCGGGCTGACCCGGCGCAGGTAGCGGTAGGCCTCCCACGGGTCGGGCGGGTTGTCGCCCGCCAGCATGTTGGTCAGGCAGACCTCGTAGGTCTCGCCGGCGGCGATCTCCTGCTGGCAGGTCTCCACCAGGTCGAGGTAGGCCGCGTGGTCGTGCCGGGCGCTGAGCCGGCCGAGCGCCTGCGGCGGACTGGCCAGGTGCAGGCGGCGGCCCTCGGTCAGGGCCAGGCGTTCGGCGGCCAGGTCGAGCCAGGCCTGCGCCCGCTCCTCCTGGCCCGGCTCGGCCAGTGCCAGCAGGTGGCTGGTGCCGGTGGCGTGGTCCAGCACCAGGGCGCGGGCGCTGAAGACCAGCACGGCGTCCGGGGTGGGCGCGCGGTGCACGGCCCGGCCGCCGCACTCGGCCTTCAGCTCGTAGCCCAGGTAGCCGACCCAGCCGAGCGCGAAGTCGAAGGGCAGCTCGGGCAGTTCGGTGCTGATGTCGCGCAGGTCCCGGTCGAGCCAGTCGAGGAACGGGCCGGCGATCACCTCGGTGCCGCTGGCCGAGTGCACGGTGACCGTGCCGTGGGTGACGTCCGCGCTGGCGACCCGGCCGAGCGGGCCGGAGGCGTCGCCCATGATGGAGAACCGGCCCGGGCCGTCGTCCGGGCGGCTGCTGTCCAGCCAGTAGGCGTGCGGGCCGCCGCGGAACAGCCGGTGGTAGGCCACCTCGTCGTCCCAGCGGGTCACCAGGGTGCGGGTGAGCAGCTTGAGTTGACGGCGCGGCAGGTAGCGGGTCGCCGGCGCGGGCAGGCTGGGCGGCGCCGGGCGCAGCGGGCGGCCGTGCACCCGGTGGTGCTCGCGGGCCAGCTCCAGGAAGTTGGCGAGCAGCCGGTGGCCGTCGGCGCCGCCGATCGACTCGGGGTGGAACTGCACGCCCCACAGCGGCAGGTCGCGGTGGCGCAGCCCCATCAGCAGGCCGTCCGCGGTCCACGCGGTGGCCTCCAGGATCGGCGAGAGCCGGGAGACGGTCAGCGAGTGGTAGCGGACCGCGTCGAAGGGCGAGGGCAGGCCGGCGAACAGGCCGGTGCCGTCGTGGTGCACCGGGGAGAGGCGCCCGTGGTAGGGCTCGGGCGCCCGCTCGACCTGGCCGCCGTGCACCGCGGCGATGCCCTGGTGGCCGAGGCACACTCCCAGCACCGGCAGCTCGCCGCGGGCCAGGATCTCGGCGCAGTGGCCGAAGTCGGCCGCGTTCTCCGGCGAGCCGGGGCCGGGGGAGATGACCACCGCGTCGTAGTCGTGCACCAGGTCGTAGTGCCAGTGCGGGTCGTCGTTGACCACCACGTCCGGCTCGGTGCCGTTGACCTCGGCCAGGTACTGCACGAGGTTGAAGGTGAAGGAGTCGTAGTTGTCCAGCAGCAGGATGCGCATCGGTTCCCGGTCCGTCACAGTCGACCGCTCTCCAGCTCGCCGGAGCGCAGCAGCGGGCCCCACATCGCCTGCGGCGAGTCGAGCGCGGTGATCTCGATCAGCATGTGCTCGACCGCGTTGCCCCAGTCGTCGATCTGGGTGCTGCCGACCAGCTGCAGCCGGCGGCCGGTCTCCTCGGCCAGCTGGAGCAGGGTGGCCAGGTCGCCCCGGGAGGAGAAGTGCAGCAGCACCCGGCCGCCCGGCGCGAGCCAGTGCGGGGCCTGGGCCAGGAAGCGGCGGTGGGTCTCGTAGCCGGGGTCCACGTAGGCCCGCTCGTGCACGTGCTCGTACACGTAACTCTCGGGCGCCATCACGTAGTTGGAGCTCCAGAAGATGGTGTCGAAGCGCTCGCCGGCGGGCACCGCGGCGAACAGGTCGCCGTCGACGGCGCGCAGCCGGTCGGCGACGCCGTGCCGGGCGGCGTTCGCCGCCGCGTTGTGGGCCGCCGCGGGGTTGATGTCGGAGGCCACCACGCGGTCGCAGCCGGCGAGCGCGGCCATCACCGCGATCACTCCGGCGCCGCAGCCGATCTCCAGCAGGCTCCCGGTGGGCGCCGGCAGCTCGCCGGTCAGGCCGAGCAGCTCGAGCGCAACGCTCGTCGACGGGGAGTCGGTTGGCGCGAACACGTCAGTGAACAGGTCCCATTCACGACCGTGCGCCCAGAACGTCGACTGCCCGCTCTGCCGTCCCCGCGATGCCCGGCTGCGCTCCAGCGACCGCCGGTAGTCCATGATCTCCAGCATCAGCTTCCCCTCACAGCTGAGCGGCACTAGCGCCGCTCCCGCCACTCTGACCCCATAAGCCTCACTCGTGTGGCGGTGGCGACGGAAGGTGATCCGGCTACACAGGCTGTCAGCGACCCCGGTGGTCGGGGCACCAGTGCTCCCACCACAAGGCGCCCTGACCTGCTTCGATCGGTCTACACCTACAATTGACGTGCAGTCCGGCGTGCCCGTACCTTCCGGTACGCTAGTTAGTCAACTTGGGCGACCGCGAAGGGGGAACAGGAGCTTTGCAGTCGCGAACCGAGATGGCGGCGTTCAGTGTGCTCGAATTCCTGGCTGCCGAGGCACCGGTGCAGCAGTTCGAGGACCTGGTGGAGGAGGCGCGCCAGGGGGGCGTCCGCGACGAGGAGATGGCCCGCCTCGAGCGGCTCAAACGCCTCGGGCTGAGCATCCGCTCCCAGGCCAGGCGCCGCCAGCAGCGTGAGGCGGGACTCGCCGCCCTGGTCGACACGGCCCGCGACCTCGCGATGCCGTACGACCTGGACAGTCTGCTGAAGGTGATCACCCGCCGGGCCCGGCTGTTGATCGGCGTGGACATGTCCTACATCAGCTACACCGACGAGAAGGAGGGGTACGTCTACATCCGTACCTCCGACGGGCACACCTCCACGCTCAGCGTCGGGCTGCGGCTGCCCGGCGCCGAGGGCCTGGGCAGCAGCGTGCTGCGCAACCCCTCGCCGTTCTGGACCGCCGACTACCTGGCGGACGAGCGGATCTCGCACAGCAAGGCGATCGACGAGGTGGTCCGGGCCGAGGGCCTGCACGCCATCATGGGCGTCCCGCTCAGCCACCGGAACCACCCGCTGGGCGTGCTCTACGTCGCCGACCGCAACATCAGACAGTTCTCCACCGACGAGATCGCCCTGATGAGCTCGCTGGGCGACCTGGCCGGGGTGGCGATCGAGAAGGCCCAGCTGCTCGACCAGGCCAGCGCCACCGTGAGCAGCCTGGAGCAGCACACCTCGCTGACCGAGCACCGGCTGCACCTCACCCACGAGGTGAACGAGCTGCAGAGCCGGCTGATCGAACTGGCCCTCGGCAGCAGCGACGCCAGCGGTCCGGCCCGCGAGGCCGCCACCCGCCTCGGCGGCGCGGCGCGGGTCTACAACGCCACCGGCACCCTGCTCGCCGCGGCCGGCGAGCTGCCCGGGTACGACGAGAGCACTGTCGTCTCGGCCTCGATGGACGCGCACGCCGCGCGCACCCCGCTGCAACTGCCGGACGGCAGCTGGGTGGCGCCGATCTGCGCAGGTCAGACCGGACTCGGCACCCTCTTCCTGCGCACCGGCGAACGGCTGGCCGAGCTGGCGGCCGAGCCGGCCCGACTGGTCGCCCAGGTGCTGGCCATCCCGCTGCTGCTGGAGCACAACCGCTCCGCCGTGGCGGTCGGCCAGGTCGACGACGAGCTGCTCGACGAGCTGCTGGCCACCCCGCAGCGACCGCCCCAGCAGCTGGTGCTGCGGGCCCGCCGGCTGGGGATCGACCTCGGCAGGCCGCACGTGGTGGTGGTGGCCCGCCCCGAGGGGGAGGCGCACGGCAAGCTGGCCACCTGGTCCTCGCTCTACGCGCACCGGCAGAGCGGCCTGAAGCGGGTGCAGAACGGCCTGGCCGTGCTGCTGCTGCCGGGCACCGACCCGGCCGCCGCGGCCCGCGCGGTGCTGGAGGAGCTGACCCCGCTGCTCGGCCACCAGGTGACGGTCAGCTCGGCCGGCCCGGCCAGCGACCCGACCTCGGTCTTCCACAGCCACCAGGAGGCGCTGCGCTGCCTGGACGTGATGACCTCGATGGGTGCGACCGGCCGGTCGGCCTCCGCCGCCGAGCTCGGCTTCTTCGGCGTCCTGTTGGCCGACAACCACGACGTGGACGGTTTCGTCGACTCCACCATCGGCCCGGTCCTCGACTACGACCAGCAGCGGATGACCGAGCTGGCGCGCACCCTGATCGCCTACTTCGAGACCGGCAACAGCCCCACCTACGCCGCCCAGCAGCTCCACGTGCACACCAACACGGTGGCCCGCCGGCTGGAACGGATCAGCGAACTGCTCGGTGCCGACTGGCAGAAGCCGGAACGCGCCTTCGAGATCCAGCTGGCCCTGCGGCTCTCCCGGATCCGCCGGGCGCTGCTCGCGCGCCGGCCGGCCGACGAGGTCGACGAGGTCGAACGATCCGGCAGCTGACGGCACGTCACGAGGCGTAGCGCAGGTCGGTCGCGCCCGCGCTGCGCCGCAGCATGGCCACCGCGTGCGCGGTGGAGGCGAGCGTGACGTGGCGGTGCCAGCCGCTGAACGAGCGGCCGGCGAAGTCGCGGATGCCCACCTGGTCGGCGACCGTGGAGAAGTCGCGGTCCACCCGGTCCAGCAGCGTCCCGAGCCGCAGCAGCGCGGCCGGCGTGGCCTGCCGCAGGTCGGTCAGCCACAGCTCGGCCGGCCGGCGCTGGCCGGGCGCGGCCACGCCGAGCAGCAGCAGCTCCGGGTCGCGCCCGCCGCGGGTGCTGGCGCCCGGCAGCCGGACCGGCAGACCGGCGACCAGGCTGGTCCGCGGGGTGCCGTCGGTGGTGTGGTCGGACCACACCACCGGGCGACGCAGGTCGCGCGCGGTGCCGATCAGCTGCTGCGCGGGGACCGGTTCGGTGCCCCGGGCGGCGCCCAGGGTGGCGATCGGCACCAGCGGCAGCGCCCCGCCGATCCGCACCAGCAGCGGGGCACCCAGCGCCCGCAGCCGGCGGACCAGCCGCGCCGCGTCGGTCTCCCCGGCGTCCACCACCACCGGGCGCACCGGCAGGCCCCAGTCGCCCGTCCCCTGGAAGGCCGCCACCGCGCAGTCGCCGAGCGACTCCGCGTCCAGCCCCTCGGGGATCGCCGCCTGGCTGCGCCGCGGCTGGTCGTCCAGCCAGGCCTCCGGCAGCCGCAGCCGCCAGTTGACCGGGTAGCTGGAGTCCGCCGAGGCGGACCAGACGCCGACCGCCTGCTGCGCGTTGAGCATCTGGCCGAGCGAGGGGATGAAGCGGCGGTCCACGCCGACCGAGTGCTCGCCCGCCTTCGGGATCACCATCGAGCGCAGCACGTAGGCCTGCGGCGGGGCGATGTGCGCCAGGTGCTGGGCCAGCGCCTGGCGGACCGGGTCCCAGTCCCAGGTGGAGCTGGCGATGAAGTGGTGCAGGCTCTGCTCGGTGGCCTGGCCACCGACCACGGTGGCGATGTTCCGGATGGACTTGCGCCCCTCGGCGCCGAGCAGGCCGCGCACGTACTGGACGCCTCTGCGGCGCTGGTCGCTGCGGGGCAGCGACCCGAGCACCACGGAACACAGGGCCGTGAGGCTCACGTCGTCGGACAGGTCGGAGACGGGAGTCGGGGCCGGGGCCGACTCGGGCGTACGGACGGTTTGCAGGGCAAGGCTGCGCATCGGAATCCCCCTGGATGGACGATCGGGCCCTGGACGGACGACCGGGCTGGCTGGTCCACTTCGCGTTTTCACGCTAGGTCCGCGCCGTCCGCCGGCTAAGGTGCGCCGGTCACCCGGTTCGGCCGGCTTTCGGTGGCCCCGCCACCCCACCCACCACCACCCCGCCCCGGTGGGGCCCCTGCACCCCTGCGGGGGTGTGGTGCGCCCACCACCCTCGGGGGAGGGCACTGCGCCCGACAACGCGATGAGGCCCCCGGCGGCGGTGACGGACTCTCGTCCGCCGCCCGCTGCCGGGAGCCTCATCGCCCCTTCTGCGGCCCTCCGGCCGTCAGCCGGTGAAGTCCGCCAGGTGGTCCGCGACCCAGTCGGCGTAGCTACGGGCCGGCCGGCCCGTGATCCGCTCGACCGTGTCGCTCAGGTGGGTGGGCACTCCGTCGGAGTGGACCCAGTACCCGACCACCGCGTCCATCACCCAGACCGGGACGATCGGCTCCAGCTCGCGCCGGGCCTCCGCCTCGGTCAGCTCTTCGAACACCAGCGGCTTGCCGGTCACCTCGGCGATGATCTCCAGCTGCCGGCGCTGGGTCAGCGACTCCGGGCCGCTGATGTAGTACGCCTGGTTCTCGTGCCCGTCCTGGGTCAGCGCCGCGACCGCCACCGCCGCGATGTCCTTCTCGTGGATCGAGTCGCTGTGCGACTCGGGGAAGGGGAAGCGCACCTTGCCCTCGGTGCGGATGCTCTCCGGCCAGCCCCACATCAGGATGTTGGTGGCGAAGTTGTGCGGCCGCAGGAAGGTGTGGGCGATGCCCGAGGCGGTGATCGCCTCCTCCACCCGCTGGTGCATCTCGGTGATCGGCTTCTGCTCGGGGAAGGAGTCCACCACGGTCTGCGAGGAGAGCAGCACCAGGTGCTCCAGCCCGGCGGCCTTCGCCGCGGTCAGGAAGGACTCGATGCCCTGCGGCACCGCGTAGAGGAAGGCCTTGCGGACCCCGGCGAGGGCGGCCGGCAGCGTCTCGGGACGGGTCAGGTCCAGCTCGACCACCTCGACCGCGTCCGGCAGCGAGAGCTTCTTCGGGTCGCGGGCCGTGGCCCGGACGGTGGCCCCGGCGGCCAGCAGCTGCTCGACGACTGCGGCGCCCACCTGGCCACCGGCACCCACGACGAGGATCGGCTCGGTGCTCATGATGTCTCTGCTCCTTGATGCGTTGGGGGAGGTGACGGCCGATCAGCGGCCGGAAGGATCTGGTGCGTTGGTGCGGTGGTGTCCTGCGCTGTGCTGCACGGTGCTGTGCCGTGCTGCGCGGTGCTGCGGGTGTCGCGGGTCAGCCGGTGGGGAGCTCGCTGCGCTTGCGGGGCTTGGAGAAGCGCTTGGTGATCGGACGCTCGACCAGGACGTACAGGGCCCAGGCGACCAGGATCGAGATGCCGACCTCGGCGACCAGCAGGGCGATGCCGGCGGGGGTGGAGAACATGTGGGTGCCCAGCAGCTTGCGGGTGGTGGCCAGGACCACGAAGTGCAGCAGGTAGAAGGCGAAGGAGATCTCGCCCAGCCAGGTCATCGCCCGGTTGCGGAAGATCGTGAACCGGTCCTCGGCGTCCGCGATGGCGGTGGCGGCGATGAGCAGGACGACAGGAATGATACAAGCCGCACGCTGGCCGTAGAGATACGGAACGTAGTTCGTCAACACGTAGCCGGCGACCAGCAGGACGCTCGACCAGATCATCCCGATGTTCTTCCAGCGGCCGTTGCGCACCGCGTGGGCCACCAGCATGCCGAGCGCGAAGTCGAAGATGCGGACCGGCGGCAGGACGTAGGTGAACCAGTACTGCGAGACCGAGCTCAGCTCACCGCCGGGGATGCCGGGGCCGGAGGGCAGCAGGGCGTAGGCGAGGGCGGGGGCGGCGACCACACCGGCGACGGCGCCGGTGATCCAGTACTTCAGGTTCTGCGGGCGGATCCGCTGGAAGACCAGGTGCAGCAGCGGGAAGGCGGCGTAGAAGATCGCCTCCGCACCGAGCGACCAGCTCGGCGGGTCCACGCTGAAGTTGACGTTGAAGTCGGGGACCCACACCTGAAGCATGAACAGGTTGGCCAGGGCCGTGCGCACCGGGGTGTAGGAGGCGGCGAAGAGCACCATCGCCAGTGCCCAGGCGATCGCGTAGTTCGGATAGATCTTGACCAGCCGGCGGCGCCAGAAGGCCCGGGCGGTGTCCTTCTTCCGCGCCGACCAGGTGAGCACGAAGCCGCTCAGCACGAAGAAGAACGAGACTCCGAGGCCACCGGCCTGGCCGGCGATCTTCGCGTAGTCGAACTCGGCGCCGTTGTCGGCGAGGAACCGCAGCGAGGGGATCGGCAGCGCGGAGTGGTAGGCGAACACCAGCAGTGCGGCGGGGAAGCGCAGGCCGGTGAGCGAGGGCAGCCGGCTGGTCAGTGACCTCTTGGGTGTGGCCGGCGCGGGGGCCTGGGCGGCCTCTCTGATCGGGAGGCTGGGGGCGAGCTGGTCGGTGGCCATGAGTATCCGTCCTTGAGTACGGGCTGATGGAGGGAGTCGCGAGAAGGGGGTTCGCGAGGGTCCTGCTTGAGGGGTCCTGCTGGAGGGGTGCGGCAGGGGTGCTGCTCGGTCCTGCCGGTGTCTCTCTCGGGGCCTCGTCGGCGTCCCGATGGCTAAATTGCACTACACGGTGTAGGTCGGTGGCTGCCCTGCACGGTGTAGTGTGTCAAGTGTGCCGTCACCGGCCCCGCAGAACGCGGTCACGGTGAGTTGACGAACAATCCGCTGGGCCGGCGTCAGAACGGGGCCCCACTGAAAGGATCCGCGTCATGCGTGCAGCCTTCATCGAGCAGCTCGGACCGGCGCAGAACATCCGCTACGGCGAGGTCCCCGTCCCGGTCCCCGGCCCCACCGACGTCCTGGTGGACGTCCTGGCGGTCTCCGCGAACCCGGTCGACACCTTCGTCCGCTCGGGCGTCTTCCGGACCCCGGTCAGCTTCCCGTTCGTGATCGGCCGTGACCTGGTGGGCCGGGTCGCCTGGGCGGGCCCGGGCGCCACCGGCTTCGCCGGCGGTGACCTGGTCTGGTGCAACAGCCTGGGCCACGGCGGCCGGCAGGGCGCCGCGGCCGAACTCGCGGTGGTGCCGGCCGACCGGCTCTACCACCTGCCCGCGGGCGTGGACCCGGTGACCGCGGTGGCCGTGGTGCACCCCGCCGCCACCGCCTACCTCGGCCTGTTCACCCACGGGCGGCTCAGAGCCGGCGAGACCGTGCTGGTGGCCGGAGCCGCCGGCAACGTCGGCAGTGCCCTGGTGACGCTGGCCGTCGAGGCCGGCGCCCGGGTGCTCGCCACCGCCGCCGCCCGCGACGCGGAGTACTGCCGCTCGCTCGGCGCCGCGGCGGTCCTCGACTACCGCGACCCGGAACTCGCCGCGCGGATCCGGGAGAGCGCCCCGCTCGGCGTGGACGTCCACGTCGACACCTCGGGCGAGCACGACCTCGCCGGCGCCGTCGACCTGTTGGCCCCGCGCGGACGGATCGTCCTGCTCGCCGGCGCCCGCTCCCGCCCGGAACTGCCGGTCGGGCCGCTCTACATGAAGGACTGCTCGATCCGCGGCTTCGTCATCTCGCACGCCACCAGCGGCGAACTGGCCGAGGCCGCCGTCACCGTCAACCGTCTGTTGGCCACCCACCGCCTGCGCCCCCGTGCAGTCGAGGAGTTGCCGCTGAGTGCCGCGGCGGACGTGCACCAGCGCCTGGAGGAGGGGGAGTTGCACGGCCGCCGGGCGGTCCTGTGCCCCGCGCCCCTCCCCACCAGCCCCGACCGTCCCACCTCGACCGAAAGGTAGGTCATGTCCCCGCTCGCCACCGATCCCGCAGCCGCCCAGCGCCGCTCGGCCCTCACCCTGGCCCTGCTGGCCTTCGCCCAGCTCATCGTCTCCATCGACTACAACATCGTCTACGTGGCGCTGCCGGACATCGGCCACGGGCTGGGCTTCTCCGCCCAGACCCTGCAGTGGGTGGTCAGCGCCTACGCGGTCGCCTTCGGCGGTTTCCTGCTCTTCGGCGGCCGGGCCTCCGACCTGTTCGGCCGGCGCCGGATGTTCGTCCTGGGCCTGTCGCTGTACGCCGTCTCCTCGCTGGCCGGTGGTCTGGCCACCGACCCGGGCCTGCTGATCGGCGCCCGCGCCGTGCAGGGCCTCGGCGGCGCCTTCCTCTTCCCGGCCACCCTGGCCCTGGTGGTCACCGGCTTCGCCGAGGGCCGCGAGCGCAACCGGGCGCTCTCGGTCTGGGCCGCGGCCGGGGCCAGCGGCATGGTCGTCGGCTCGCTGCTCGGCGGCGTGCTGACCCAGGCCTTCGGCTGGTCGGCGGTCTTCTACGTCAACGTCCCGCTGGCCGCCGGCGCCGCGCTCTGCGCGCTGCGGCTGATCCCCGCCGACGGTCCCCGCCAGACCGGCCGCCGCTTCGACCTGCCCGGCGCGCTGACCGGCACGCTGGGCGCCACCCTGGTGGTCTTCACCCTGGTCCAGGGCCCCTCCTCGGGCTGGGCCTCGCCGCTGGTGCTGACCAGCGCGGTGGTCGGCCTGGCGCTGGTCGCCGGCTTCCTGGTGATCGAGTCGCGCAGCGCCGACCCGCTGATGCCGCTGCGCCTGTTCCGCAACCGCAACCTGAGCACCGGGGTCGGCGTCACCTTCCTCTTCATGGCCACCTTTGGCACCCTGCTGTACTTCCTGACCGTCTACTTCCAGACCGTGCACGGCTACAACGCGCTGGGCACCGGCATCGCCTTCCTGATCCCGATGGTCTGCGGCTTCGCCGGCTCGATGGCGGGCGGCCGGCTGGCCACCCGGTTCGGCGTCCGGGCCACCCTGATCACCAGCTTCGTGCTCGGCGCGGCCGGCACCGCGGCGATGGCGCTGGCCATGTCGCCCAGCGGCTCGTACGCGGCGCTGCTGCCCGGCCTGATCGTGCTGAGCCTGTGCCAGGGCGTCATCTTCACCACGATGTTCGCCGCCGCCTCCACCGGCGTCGACCCCTACGACCAGGGCATCGCCTCCGGCATCGTCTCCACCGGCCAGCAGGTCGGCAGCGCGGTGGGCCTGGCGATCCTGGTGGCCATCTCGAACTCTGGCACCAAGGGCCTGGCCGGCGAGGCGCTGCGCACCGCCACCAACCACGGCCTGCGCACCGCGGTCCTGGTCGCCGTGGCGGGCATGGGCCTGCTGGTGCTGGTGGGCCTGGCCTTCGAGCGGGCGCCGCAGCAGGCGGCCGCCGCCCCGGTCGAGGAGAGCGCCGCCGACCGGGTCGCCGAGCCGGTCTCGTCCTGACCTGACACTCTGTCGGCCGCTCGCGTGCGAGCGACCCGGCCACCCCGCTTTGATGGACGCGAGACGCACCACCACCTGATCTGCCCTACACGGGCTAGAGCAGCGACGCCGGGCCGCCCTGCCCGCGGCCCGGCGTCACCTTCCACGATCCTGAGGAGAACCAGCACCATGCCTACCGTTTCCGCCGGCAACGCCCAGGTCAGCTACCGGGTCGACGGCTCGGGTCAGGGCCTGGTCCTCGTGCACGGCACCGGCTTCGGCGCCGAAGGCACCTGGGGCCACCTGACCGAGCACTTCACCGCCGAGCGCACCGTGATCCTGCCGGACTTCTCCGGCTGCGGCGAGACCACCGACGACGGCGCCCCGCTGACCGCCGAGATCCTCGCCGGCCAGATCATCGCCGTGATCGAGGAGGCCGGCAACGGCCCGGTCGACCTGGTCGGCTTCTCGCTGGGCTCGGTGGTCACCGCCACCGTCGCCGCGCTCCGCCCGGACCTGGTGCGCCGCCTGGTCCTGATCGCCGGCTGGACCCGACCGGACGACCAGTACCTGACCAACCACATGCAGACCTGGGCCGACCTCAGCGGCCACCCCGAGGCCTTCGGCCGCTTCGGCACCCTGACCGCCTTCAGCCGCGACTTCCTCAACATCCTCGGCCCGGAGCAGATCGAGCAGATCCGCAAGGGCAACCTGCCGAGCGAGGGCGCGCTGCGCCACATCGACCTCAACCTGCGGGTGGACATCCGCGAGCTGCTGCCGAAGATCACCGCCGAGACCCTGGTGATCGGCTGCGCCAAGGACCACACCATCCCGGTCGAGCTCACCCGGGAGCTGCACGCCGCGCTGCCCGGCGCGAGCTACGCCGAGGTCGACAGCGGCCACGTGGTCGTCTACGAGAAGCCGGCCGAGGTGGTCAAGCTGATCCAGGACTTCCTCCACCAGGCCTGAGACCAGCCGGTCGGTCGGCAGCAGAGCCCCAGAGCCCCAGAGCGCCCGAGCCCCCGGTCCGTCGGACCGGGGGCCGTGTGGTGCGGGCACACCGGTCAGGCGAGCGCGGTCTGGATCAGCCGGTGGGGCTCGCCGCGGCGGACCAGGGTGCCGCGGCCGGTGGGCTGCGGGCCGGCGTGCACACCGGGGAAGAGCTCGCCCTCCCCGCGCTCGCCGCGCATCACCAGGCCGGTGGTGCCGCTCTCCCGCAGGGTGAGCAGGAACGGCTCGTACATCCCGCGGGCCGCGCCGGCGACCCGGCGGGTGACCACGAAGTGCAGGCCGATGTCCGGCGCCGACGGCAGGTACGGCACGAAGGGCGCCAGCGGCTGCTGGTTGGCCACCGTCAGCACGTCGTAGTCGTCGATCAGCACCACGATCCGCGGACCGGAGTACCAGGTGCCCTCGGCCAGCGAGCGCGGGTCGGCGTCCTCGTCCGGGATCCGCTTGGCCAGTTCGTTCGCGATCCCGGTCGCCAGGCCGCCGCAGATCTTGGCGTTGTACGCGTACCCGCCCTGGTAGGGCTCCGGCACCAGGTCGCGCAGCCCGCGCCGCGGGTCCATCACCGCGAAGACCAGCTCGTCCTCGCCGTACCGCTCGATCAGGCCGTTCGTGATCAGCCGCAGCAGGTTGGTCTTGCCGCACTCGTTGTCGCCGAGGATCAGCAGGTGCTGGTCCCGCTCGAACAGGTCCAACAGCACCGGCGCCAGCGCCTGCTGGTCCAGCCCGATCGGGACCCGGGCGGGCTCGGCCAGCCGGGACGGCAGGGTGGCGCCCTCCAGCCGGGTGGGCAGCACCCGCACCGGCGGCGCGGTCGCGCCGGACCAGGCCGAGCGCACCGCGGTGACCGCCTGGTCCAGGGCCGGGCCGAGCTCCGCCGCGCTCGCCAGCCCGTCGATCCGGGGCAGCGCCACCTGGGCCGACAGCTTGCCGTCGGTGAGCGCACGGCCGGGCCGGTCGGGGGTGAGGGTGGCCGCCAGCTGCCGGTCGATGCTGCTGTCGCTCGGGTCGTTGAGCCGCAGCTCCAGCCGGGTGCCGAAGGTGGCCTGGGCGGCGATCCGCACGTCGTTCCAGCGCAGCATCGCGCCCACCACGTGGATGCCGTAGCCGCCGCCGCGCTGCAGCAGGTCGGTCACCGCGTCGTCGATCTCGCTGAAGTCCTCCCGCAGCGCCCCGACCCCGTCGATCAGCAGCACGATGTCGGTGGAGCCCAGTTCGGGCAGCCCGCCCTGGGCGCGCACGGCCCGCAGCCGCTCCACCGAGTCGATGCCGTGCTCGCGGAAGAGCTCTTCGCGGGCGTCGAGCATGCCGCGCACCTCCTCGACGGTGCGGCGCACCCGCTCCCGGTCGGCCCGCCCGGCGACCGCGCCGACGTGCGGCAGACCGGCCAGCGCCTGCAGGCCGCCGCCCATCAGGTCCAGGCCGTAGACGCCGACCTCGGCCGGGGTGTGGGTGAGCGCGAGCGAGAGCACCAACGAGCGCAGCAGGGTGGTCTTGCCCGACTGCGGGCCGCCGATCACGGCCGCGTGCCCGCCGGCCACCGTCAGGTCGAGGGTCCACCGGCCCTGCCACTGGCGGGCCGGGTCGTCCAGCAGACCCAGCGGCACCCGCAGGGTGCCGGTCCGGCCGGCCAACTGCATGCCCCGGCGGCCGACCTCGAGCGGCCCGGCCGCCGCGTCCAGGGTGAGCGCCGCGGGCAGCGGCGGCAGCCAGATCTGGCGCACCGGCTCGGCGGCGGAGCGGAGTTGGTCGACCATCAGGCCGAGCACGGTGGGGCCCAGTGCCCGCTTGGGCCGCGGCGCGGCCGGCGCCTGCGCGGCGCCGGCGGCCGG
>NZ_JBNQTI010000119.1:0-28211 GCF_050325825.1 Kitasatospora sp. LaBMicrA B282 | reverse complement strand
TGCACCACCGGTGCATCCACCCGTCCGTCCCGCGCCCTGGAGGTCCCCCGCGTGGCCAGCCCGCCGCCCCATGACCACTCGACGGACCGCCCGGACCGCTCGGCGGACCGGCCGTCAGACGGCCCGGCCGGCCCCGCCCGCCCGCCCCGCACTGCCCTGCCCTCCCCGCCCCCACTGCCTGCCTGCCCACCCTGCCCGCTCCGGCCCCGCCGCACGCCCCACCACCCGCCGTGCCCCGAGGAGTCCCCCGTGCCCCGAACGCCCCTGCGCCTGCTGCCCGCCCTCGCCCTGGCCGCCGGCACCGTGCTGCTGGCCACCGCGCTCCCCGCCCAGGCCGCCCCCGCCACCGCACCGGGCGGCCCGTACACCGGGATGGGCAACTGCCCGCTCGGCGCGCCAGCCCTGACCGACCCGACCGACCTCCAGGTCGGCTGCGTCCTCTCGGTCACCAACTCCGGAAGCTTCACCATCGGGTCCACGACCGTGCCGCTCACCTCGCCGATCACCCTGCAGTTCGGGGTCTACTGGGACAAGTCCGCCCCGAAGGTCACCTTCCCCGACGGCAGCAGCGCCAACCAGTACGCCACTGTGGCTCCCAGCGGCGCCGACCTGCTGGACGCCCAGCCGGCCCAGATCACCATCCCCGGCATCGTGAACATCCTGCCGGGCATCACCAGCATCTTCGCCCAGGTCGAACTCGCCGGTCCGGTCACGAAGTTCACCCCGCTGGCGGCCGGAGAGTCGTACCCGGTGTTCCAACTGCCGGTCAAACTGCACCTGTCCAACCTGTTCTTCGGCGACGACTGCTACCTCGGCTCGGACAGCTCGCCGATCCTGCTGCGCCCCACCACCGGCACCACCGCCCCACCGGCACCCGCCAAGCCGATGACCGGCAACCCCGGCCACATCGCGATCACCCCCGACCCGCACGGGCACCGGGCACTGGTCGCCTCCTTCACCGGCGCGACGCTGGTGGACAACACCTTCTCCGTCCCCGGTGCCTCCGGCTGCGGCCTCGGCGGCATCCTGGACCCGATCATCGACTGGACCATGGGCCTGCCCGCGGGCGCCGGCCAGGGCTCGGTGACCTTCCAGCAGAGCGACACCTCGCTCGCCCTCGACACCAGCCTGAGCGACCTGACCGCCGCCTTCGGCGCCTCCGCCGGGCACTGACCGTCGCCGCACCGCCCCCACGACCCGTGCGAGCCACCCACCGCGCGCACGAGAACCGCACGTCCGCACCACCGCAAGGCGCACCACCGCGCCTCCGCATCACCGCAAGCCGCTCCACCGCAACCGGCTCCACCGGAAGAAGATGAGGAACCCCTCGTGCGCATCCACCGCCACCTCGGCGCGGCCGTCGCCGCCGCTGCCCTCGCCGCCCTGACCGTCCTGCCCGCCTCCGCCGACTCGCCCTCCGTGCTGACCTACGGCGGCGTGGGGGGCAGCCCCGTCGCCGTCGGCGACCAGCTGACCGCCGCGCTGCAGAGCGGCACCGTCGCCACCCTCTACTCCACCTCCGACGGCGGCACCGGGGTGCAGTGCTCGACCTCCTCGTTCAACGCCACCGTCACCAGCAACCCGAGCGCGCCCGGCACCGCCGTGGAGACGCTCGGCAGCCAGACCTTCGACAACTGCACCGCCGTCAACATCCCGGGCGTGATGGATGTCTCCAGCATCACCGTGGACAACCTGAGCTACACCAACAACGTCAGCGATGCCAGCGGCAACCCCGTCACGCTCAGCCCCGGAAGCACCGGACCGATCCAGACCACCATCAACCTGGACACCCTGCTCGGCTCGGTCAGCTGCACCTACCAGGCCAGCCCCAGCAGCCTGTCCGGCACCACCGACAACACCGCCCAGGCCATCTCCTTCGCCAACCAGTCCTTCACGCTCAGCAGCGGCCCCGGCACCTGCTTCAGCGCCGGCTACTTCACCGCCTCCTACGGCCCGGTCCAGGACACCAGCCAGGCCGGCAGCCCGGCGGTGTACGTCAACTGACCTGCCCCGCAGCCTCCCTCGCCCCCGCCGCGACCACCCGGCCGCGGCGGGGCCCGCACAGCATCTCGGCCCGCCTCCCCTCACCGCTCGTCCTGGAACTCCGCCGGCCCTTCGTCCTCACAGAGAGGGATACCGCGGCGCCCCACCAACGCGAACCACCGGTCCCGGTGTACTGCGCCGGCGCGTCCGGACGAGGGAGATCACGGCCGCCGCCCCTCGTCCGTGCCGCCCGCCCCCGTCCCGCCCACCCCCGTGCCGCCCACCCCCATCCGGCCCGCCACCTTCCGGGCCGCCACCAGCACCGGGTCCCAGACCGGGGAGAACGGCGGCGCGTACGCCAGGTCCTGGAAGACCAGCTCCCCCACCGTCAGCCCGGCCGCCAACGCCACCGCCGCGACGTCGATCCGCTTGGCCGACCCGGTGCCGCCCACGATCTGCAGGCCGAGCAGCCGCCCGCCGCCACGCTCGGCCAGCAGCTTGACGGTCATCCGCTCGGCGTCCGGGTAGTAGCCGGCGTGGACGGTGGACTCGATCGTGGCACTCGTCCAGTCGAGACCGGCCGCCGTGGCCTCGCGCTCGTTCAGGCCGGTGCGGGCGATCTCCAGGTGGCGGAACCTGGTGATCGCCGTGCCGACCACCCCGGGGAAGGCCGCCGGCTCGCCGCCCAGGTTGCTGCCGATCACCAGGCCGTGCTTGTTGGCGTGGGTGCCGAGCGGCACGTACGCCGGCCGCCCGGAGACCCGGTGGTGCACCGTCACGCAGTCGCCGCCGGCCCACAGGCCCGGGACGGGTTCGCCGTCCGCGCCCAGCACCCGCATGCGGTCGTCGGTGAGCAGCCCGCCGTGCTCGCCCAGCGGCAGCCCCGCCGCCCGGGCCAGTGCGGTGCGCGGGCGCACGCCGAGGCCGAGCACCACCAGGTCGGCCGGGTGCTCGCCGGCCGTGCTGCGCACCGCGCGCACCCGCCCGTCGGCGCCGCGCAGCAGCTCCCGCGCCTCGGCCCCGGGCACCACCTCGATGCCCGCCTCCGTCATGCCGCGGCGGATCAGCCGGCCCAGCTCGGGGTCCAGGCCGGGCATCGGCTCCGGGGTGCGGTGCACCAGGGTGACCGGGTGGCCGCGCCGCAGGAGGGCCTCGGCCAGCTCGACGCCGATGTACCCGCCGCCGACCACCACCGCCCGGGCCGTCCCCGGCAGCGCGCCGAGCCGGTCCAGCAGCGCGGCGCCGTCCGGCAGCGTGTGCACGGCGTGCACCCCGGGGACCTCGCCACGGGCCCACGGCGGGCGGACCGGTTCGGCGCCGGTGGCGAGCACCAACTGGTCGTAGTCGGTCCAGCGTTCCGCGCCGGTGGCCAGGTCGCGGCTGCGCACCCGGCGGGCGACCGGGTCGAGTTCGGTCACCTCGGTGTGCAGGTGCAGGTCGATCCCGCGGGCCCGGTGCTGCTCGGGGGTGCGGGCGATCAGCTCGGTGGCCGCGGCCACCTCGCCGCCCACCCAGTAGGGGATGCCGCAGGCCGAGTACGAGGTGTGCCCGCCGCGCTCGAAGGCGGTGATCCGCAACTCCGCGGGTCCGCGCCGCCGCCGTGCCTGCGAGGCGGCCGACATCCCGGCCGCATCCCCGCCGACGACCACCAGGTGCTCCGTCACGCGCCGACTCCCGTCTCGATTCCCGTCCCGACCGTCCGGCCGCCGGCCCGCCTGCCCGCCTGCCCGCCTGCCCGCCTGCACTCGGCCGCCAGGCCGGCCCGACCCAGTCCAACCCAGTCGGACCCAGCCCGACCCAGCCCGGCCCAGTTCGGCCCCACCCAGTCCGACCCACCTCGGTCCGGTCACCATCATCCACTGCGCCGGACGTCTTGACATGGACCGGATTGATTAAGAAGCTTTCCTAACTTTCGCTCATCCGACTGCTCCCTCCCCCACGAGGAGTCTCCGATGGCACGTCATCTCACCCCGCTGCTCGCCGCCGGCACCGCGCTGGCCACCGCCACCCTCGGCCTCGGCCTCTCCGACGCCGCCCCCGCGGCCGCCGCCGCCCACACCGCCGCGCACCCCTTCCCCACCCACGTGACCTACCAGGTCGGGGTCATGCCCTCCGCCCCGCAGCCCGCCCGGGACGCGGCGGTGCAGAAGCAGTACGACTCCTGGAAGGCCGGCTACCTGCACCACGGCTGCGCGAGCAACGAGTACTACGTCTCCACCAAGGGCGACGGCGACGCCCCGAACAACGGGCCGGTCTCCGAGGGCCAGGGCTACGGCATGAACATCGTGCCGTTGATGGCCGGCTACGACGCCAACGCGCAGACCGAGTTCAACGGGCTCTGGCAACTGGTCAAGGACCACAAGGACCAGTACGGCCTGATGCAGTGGCAGCTCGACGGCAGGACCTGCAAGTACACCGACACCGGCACCCCCGACGCCGCCACCGACGGCGACCTCGACATCGGCTACGGCCTGATCCTGGCCGACCGGCAGTGGGGCGGCTACACCGCCGACGCCAAGGCCTGGCTGGCCGCCTTCTACGCCCACGACGTGGCCCCCGACGGCCACCTCAAGTGCGAGGACGACGGGCCGACCACCGACACCCGCCCGTCCGATATGATGCTCGACCACCTGCGCGCCTTCGCCGCCTACGACCCGGCGCACGACTGGAACAAGGTCGTCCAGCGCACCGAGGCGGTGATCTCCTCCTTCACCAAGTCCTACTCCCCCGGCGACGGCCTGCTCTCCGACTTCGTGGTCGGCGCCAACACCGCGAGTCCCAAGCCGGCGCCCCCGAACTACCAGGAGAACCAGCCGGACAACATCGTCGGCTACAACTCCATCCGGGTCCCCTGGCACCTGGGCACCGACGCGCTGCTCAACGGCGGCAGCACCGCGGCGGTCTCGCTGGCCACCGCCAAGCTCGAAGCCGCCTGCCTGAAGCACGAGTCGGGCGGCAACCCGCAGAAGGTCTACCCGCACACCAAGCTCAACTGCACCCCCTACTCGACCTCGGACCAGGCCGAGGAGGCCGGCGACTCGGTCGGCCCGGCCGCGATGGCCGCCGGCGACCAGGCCTGGACGGACGCGATCTGGAAGCAGCTGTCCGGCAACCCGTTCGGCGACGGCTACTACGGCGAGACCATCAAGATGCTGGTCTACGTGGTGATGGCCGGCGACTACTGGCGCCCGTGACCGCCCGCCGAGTTCCGTCGACGCCGGTGAGCGGGTAGAACTTCTCCCAGAACATCGAGCAGGCTCATACCGGCTCGAGCAGGACATCGAGAGCGGGCCGCCACCCCGGCGGCCCGCTCGCGCACGGGGGAGAAGACGACATGGACGGCTGGCTCTGGTGGCTGGTACCGGTGGCGCTCTACGGCGTCGGTCAGGTCGGCACGATGATGCGCGGCGCCCTGAAGACCCGGCACGAACGGAAGCTGGAGCTCCAGTTCGCCGCCGAACGCAGCCAGTTGGCCCTCGACGCGGCCAAGCGCCCGCCGGAGCCGGTCTGCGGCTGCACCCACCACCTGGCCAAGCACGACAAGCAGGGCCGCTGCCACGAGGAGGTCGAGGCCCCCACCGCCTGGGACGCCGACCGCAAGCCGCTGCGCTTCGAGGCGCGGCAGTGCAACTGCCAGCAGTACGTGGGCCCCGAGCCGCTCGGCACGGTCTTCGCGACCGACCTGGTCGATCCGCGCTGAGCGGCCCGGGAACCGGTCAGGCGGTGGCCGCCCGGGTCTCGGCCACCGCCAGCGCGGTGACCGACAGCAACAGCACGGCCGCACCCGCCAGGGTGGCGGCCGACAGCCGCTCACCGAGCAGGGTGACCGCGAGCACCGTGGCGCTGACCGGCTCGATCAGCGCGATCACCGCCGCGGTGGTGGCCCGCACCACGGTGACGCCGGTGAAGTACAGCGCGTAGCCGAACGCGGTGGGCACGGCGGCCAGGTAGAGCAGCACCCCGGCCGTCCGCAGCGCCCCGCCCGGCGCCGGCCACACCCCCTCGACCAGCGCGAACGGCAGCAACAGCAGCGCGCAGACCAGGAACGAGTGCAGCGTGGTGGTCAGCGCCTCGGTGCGCGGCCCGGGCCGACCGGCCCGCCACCGCCCGTACAGCGTAATGCAGGCGTACCCGGCCCCGGAGGCCACCGCCCAGAGCACCCCGCCGGGGTGCACCGCCCGCCCGGCGGCACCGCCCTCGCCGCCGCCCAGGATCAGCACGGCCAGCCCGCCGACCGCCCCGAACACCGCCACCGCACCGGCCCGGCCCAGCCGTTCCCGCAGCAGCGGCCGGGCCCCGAGGGCCACCAGCACGGGCGCGACGCCGAGCGTCACCACGGTGCCCACGGCCAGGCCGGTGCCGCGCACCGCCTCGAAGTAGGCGATCTGGAAGAGCGTCAGGCCGAGCCCGTTGACGGCCAGGTCGAGCCGGCTGCGCACCCGCACCGACCGGCGCCGGACGGCCGCCAGGAGCAGCAGCAACACGCTGCCACCCACCGACCGCCAGAAGGTGAGCGCCACCGGCCCGAGGCCACTGGCACCGAACAGCACCGCGGCCGCGGCCCCGGCGGTCCCCCAGGAGGCGGCCGAGAGCAGCAGGTAGAGCAGCCCGCGGGCGGCGGACAACGGGGCGGCACCCCGGCCGCCCGAGGAGGGTTCGACGGATGCCGGAACGCGGGACGCCGGCATGGATGATGCGGACAAGGGGGTTCTCCCACCGAAAGACGTGAACTGGTCGCGTACTCCCGTCCGCGGGCAGCGGCGACCGCCCGGGGTCGCACCCCGGGGTCAGTCCTTCAGTGGCCTCGCCGCCCGCGCTAGGCGGCGGGAGGCGGCAGAACGGCACTCGTCGGCATGTGCTCCAGCGTACCCACCGGCCCGGGCTCGGGGGTGACCGGGCGGTAGGCTGCCCCGGAAAAGCGTCCGGAGCTGGGAGGAGACCCTGGTGAGCAGTGCCCCCGTGACACCGCCGGTCACCGTGGTGGGGATCGGCGCGGACGGCTGGGACGGGCTCGCGGAGAGCTCCCGGGTGGCGCTGCGGGCGGCCGGGGCGGTGGTCGGTGGGGCGCGGCAGCTGGCGCTGCTGCCGGCGGCCGAGGTGGTCGGGGAGCGGATCGCCTGGCCCTCGCCGCTGCGGCCCGCGGTGCCCGGACTGTTCGCGCGGCTGGCCGGGCGGCGGGTGGCGGTGCTGGCCAGCGGTGATCCGATGTTCTACGGGATCGGGCGGACGCTGGCCGAGGAGCTCGGCGCCGAGCGGCTGCGGGTGCTGCCGCACCCCTCCTCGGTCTCCCACGCCTGCGCCCGGCTCGGCTGGGCGGTGGAGGAGACGGCGGTGGTCAGCCTGGTCGGGCGGGACCCGGCCACCCTGGCGGGCGCGCTCTTCGACGGGCGGCGGGTGCTGGTGCTGAGCGCGGACGCGGCCACCCCGGCCGCGGTGGCGGCGCTGCTGCGCGAGCGCGGGTACGGGGCGAGCGGGCTGCGGGTGCTGGAGCAGCTGGGCGGGGCGCAGGAGCGGATCGGGGCGGTCGGCAGCGCCGCGGACTGGGCGCAGCCGCCCGGCGACCCGCTGAACCTGGTGGCCCTCGAGTGCCGGGCCGACCCGGACACCGTGCGGCCCGCGCTCGTTCCCGGCCTGCCGGACGAACTGTACGAGAGCGACGGACAGTTGACGAAGCGTCACGTCCGTGCAGCCACGCTCGCGACGCTCGCCCCGGCGCCCGGCGAACTGCTCTGGGACGTGGGCGGCGGCTCGGGCAGCATCGCGATCGAGTGGCTGCGCGCCCACCGGTCCTGCCAGGCGGTCAGCGTGGAGCGGGATCCGGTGCGGGCCGCCCGGATCACCCGCAACGCCGCGGCCCTCGGGGTGCCGCGGCTGCGCGTGGTGACCGGCGCCGCCCCCGGGTCACTGGCCGAACTGCCCGCGCCGGACGTGGTGTTCATCGGCGGCGGCCTCACCGCCCCCGGCCTGCTGGAGGCCTGCTGGGCGGCGCTGCCGCCGGGCGGCCGGCTGGTCGCCAACACCGTGACCCTGGAGTCGGAGGCGCTGCTCACCGAGTGGTACCGGCGGCACGGCGGGGAGTTGCTGCGCCTCGCGGTGGCGCACGCGGTGCCGGTGGGCGGCTTCACCGGGTGGCGGCAGGCGATGCCGGTGACCCAGTGGTCGGTCGTCAAGACCCGAGTGGGTCGTCAGGGCACCTGAGCGGGCCGTAAGGGCCGTTGACGCCAGACCAGTTGAACCCGAGAGTGAGTGGGGAAGCCAAGTGACCGTCTACTTCATCGGTGCCGGCCCCGGTGCCGCCGACCTGATCACCGTGCGCGGCACCCGGACCATCGCGCGCTGCGCGGTCTGCCTCTACGCGGGCAGCCTGGTGCCGGTCGAGCTGCTGGAGCAGTGCCCGCCCGGTGCCAAGCTGGTGGACACCGCCAACCTCAACCTGGACCAGATCACCGCCGAGCTGCTGGCGGCGCACCGGGCCGGCCAGGACGTGGCCCGGCTGCACTCCGGCGACCCCTCGGTGTTCAGCGCGGTGGCCGAGCAGATGCGCCGGCTGGACGCGGCCGGCGTGCCCTACGAGGTGGTGCCGGGCGTGCCCGCCTTCGCCGCGGCCGCGGCGGCGCTGAAGCGCGAGCTGACCGTGCCGGCGGTGGGCCAGACGGTGATCCTCACCCGGGTCGCCCAGCAGGCCACCCCGATGCCCGCCGGCGAGGACCTGGCCACCCTGGGCCGCAGCGGCGCGCTGCTGGTGCTGCACCTGGCCGCCCGCTACGTGGACCGGGTGGTCGCCGAGCTCACCCCGCACTACGGCACCGACTGCCCGGCCGCGGTGGTGGCGCTGGCCAGCCGCCCGGACGAGCTGGTGCTGCGCGGCACCCTGGGCGACATCGCCGAGCAGGTCAAGGCGGCCGGGGTGGTGCGCACGGCGGTGATCCTGGTCGGCCGCACGCTCGGCGCGGAGCAGTTCCCGGACAGCCACCTCTACTCGGTGGAGCGGGACCGCTGCGGGGCATGAGGGAGCGCGCGGCCGGGCCGGGCCGCTCAGGAACCCGCCCCCGGCCGGTTGGCCAGCGGGGCGGCTCGGCCGACGATCGTGCCGGCGCGGTCGATGCAGATCACGTCGACCGCCACCGGCGCCTCGCGCAGCACCTCCAGCGCGGTGGCCCGGGCCCGCTCGGCCACCAGGTCGCCGAGTGGCACCCCGGCCTCCCGGCAGCGCTGGATCGCCTCCAGCGCGGTGTTGGCGCCCGCCACCTCGGCCACCAGGTCCGCGTCCGCCCCACCGAGCGCGGCCAGCTCGGCCAGCAGGCCCTTGTCCACCTGGGAGCGGGCCGAGTGCAGGTCGAGGTGGCCGGCCGCCAGCTTGGAGAGCTTGGCGAACCCGCCCGCGATGGTCAGCCGGGGCACCGGGTGCCGGCGCAGGTACTTGAGCACTGCCCCCGCGAAGTCGCCCATGTCCAACAGCGCGTCCTCCGGCAGCCCGTGCTCGGCGATCGCGACCCGCTCCGAGGTGGAGCCGGTGCACCCCGCCACGTGGGTGCGGCCGGCCGCCCGGGCCACGTCCACGCCGCGCCGGATCGAGTCGATCCAGGCCGAGCAGGAGTAGGGCACCACGATCCCGGTGGTGCCGAGCACCGAGAGGCCGCCGAGGATGCCCAGCCGCGGGTTCCAGGTGCTGCGGGCGATCTCGGCGCCGTCGTCGATGGCGATCTCGATCTCCACGTCGCCGCTGCCGCCGTGCCGCTCGGCCACCTTCGCCACCGCCTCGCGCATCAGCTGCCGCGGCACCGGGTTGATCGCCGGCTCGCCGACGGGCAGTGGCAGGCCCGGCTTGGTCACCGTGCCGACCCCGGGGCCGGCCTTGAAGCGCACGCCGCTGCCGGGCGCCGCCGGGCGCACGGTGGCCCGCACCACGGCGCCGTGGGTGACGTCCGGGTCGTCGCCGGCGTCCTTGACCACGGCCGCCATCGCCGAGCGGCCCGGCTCCAGCTGCTCGCCGGCCAGCGCGAAGGCGGGCTGCTGGCCCTTGGGCAGGGTGATGCTCACCGGGTCGGGGAACCCGCCGGTGAGCAGCGCCGTGTAGGCGGCGGTGGTGGCGGCGGTGGCGCAGGCACCGGTGGTCCAGCCGGAGCGCAGTCCGCTGCTGCGCAGCTGCTCGGCGCGGCCGCCGGTGGGCCCGGAGGTCTGCTCAGCCATGCCGACGCTCCATCCCTGCGTGACCCGAAGCTCCCGTGTTCTGCGAAGACCCGATCCCGAAAGGCAGCACCGTGCGGCACGTTCTGATCCTGGGCGGCACCACCGAGGCCCGGCAGCTGGCGGAGGCGCTGGCGCCGGTCCCCGGGGTGCGGGTCACCAGTTCGCTGGCGGGGCGGGTGAGCAGCCCGCGGCTGCCGCCGGGCGAGGTGCGGGTGGGGGGCTTCGGCGGCCCGGCGGGCCTGGCCGCCTGGCTGCGCGAGCAGCAGGTGGACACCCTCATCGACGCCACGCATCCCTTCGCCCAGGTGATCAGCCGGAACGCGGCCGAGGCGGCCGCCGCCGTCCATGTTCCCCTGCTCGCCCTGCGGCGGCCCAGCTGGGTCCCCCGGGACGGCGACCGGTGGCACCCGGTGGACTCGCTGGCGGCGGCCGCCGCCGCGCTGCCGGCGCTCGGTCGGCGGGCGCTGCTGACCACCGGGCGGCAGGGCCTGGCCGCCTTCGCCGGGGTGCGCGGTGTGCACCTGGTGGCCCGCTCGGTGGAGCCGCCCGAGCCGCCGCTGCCGCCGGACCTGACGGTGCTGCTGGAGCGCGGGCCGTTCGACCTGGCGGGTGAGCGGGCGGTCTTCCGCGAGCATCGGATCGACCTGCTGGTCACCAAGGACAGCGGCGGCTCGGCCACCGCACCCAAGTTGGCGGTGGCCCGCGAGCTGGGGCTGCCGGTGGTGATCGTGCGCCGCCCCGGGCTGCCCACCGGGGTGCGGGAACTGCCGGACGTGGCGGCCGTGCTGGGTGCCCTGGGGCTGGGCGCGCCGGAACCGGGCACTCCCGCGCCCGGTGCACTGGGGCTGGGCGCGCCGGCACCGGGCACCCCCGCGCCCGGCGCCCTGGGGCCGGGTGACGACGACGCGTCACGGTAACGTCGGCGCGTTCCGCGGCGGCGGTGGCGGACCGGGAGCGGACCAGGAAAGCGAGAGGAGCCGGTGATGACCCGTCGGATCAAGGACATCGCGGTACCCGGACAGCACGGGCGGCTGGCCGTGGTGACCGGCGCGAACAGCGGGCTCGGCTTCGAGACCGCGCGACGGCTGGCCCTGGCGGGCGCCGAGGTGGTGCTGGCGGTCCGCGACACCGGCAGGGGCGCGCGGGCGGCCGAGCGGATCCGGGCGGACGGCGGTTCGGCGTGCACCGTGGCCGAGCTGGACCTGGCCGACCTGGCCTCGGTGGCCGCCTTCGCGGACCGACTGCTGGCGCAGGGGCGTCCGCTCGACCTGCTGGTGAACAACGCGGGGGTGATGGCGGTGCCCACCCGGCACACCACCGCGGACGGCTTCGAGCTCCAGTTCGGCACCAACCACCTGGGCCACTTCGCCCTCACCGGGCACCTGCTGCCGCTGCTGCGGGCGGCCGGCGCACCTCGGGTGGTCAGCGTGGGCAGCGTCTCGGTCTGGACTGCCCGGCTCGACCCGGCGGACCTGAACAGCGAGCGCCGCTACCGGCCGATGACCGCCTACGCCCGCTCCAAGCTGGCCAACCTGCTCTTCGCGCAGGAGCTGCACCGGCGCAGCGCCCGCCACGGCTGGGGCCTGCGCGCCGTCGCCGCGCACCCGGGCGCCTGCCGCACCGCCATCGGTACCAAGGGCCCGCTGCTCGGCCGCACGCCCGACGCGCTCAACCCGATGGCACTGGCCATGGTCCTGCCCGGCATCACCCACGTGCCGGCGCGCGGTGCCCTGCCGCTGCTGGTGGCGGCCACCAGCCCGGCCGCGGTCGGCGGCGGCTACTACGGCCCCGACGGTCCGGGCGGCCTGACCGGCCTGCCCACCACCGCCCGGCTCCCCCGCCGGGCCACCGACCCGGCCGCGGCCGTGCGGCTCTGGCGGGCCTCGGAGGATCTGACGGGAGTGGCCTTCCCCTCGTGAACAGCCCGGCCCCGACCGACCGGCACCCGACCGGCAGGCACCCGACCGGCGCACGCCCGACCGGCGTGCACCCGACCGGCCCGCACCCGAGCGGCCTCAGGACACGTTGGTCACCGGGAGCAGCCCGCGCTCGGCGAAGACCTGCTTGGCGACCAGCGTGGCGTTGATCGCCCGGGGCATGCCGCAGTAGACCGCCGAGTGCAGGAACGCCTCGGCGATCTCGGCCGGGGCGAGCCCGACGTTGAGCGCCGCGTTGATGTGCACGGCCAGCTGGGGCTCGCAGCCGCCGAGCGCCGCGAGCACCCCGAGGGTGACCAACTGGCGATCGCGGGGCGGCAGTTCGGGACGGTCGTAGATGTCGCCGAAGGCCCAGGCGACGATCTGGTGGCCCAGCTCGGGCGAGGTGTCGGCCAGCGAGTCGACCACCTTCTGGCCGACCTCGCCGTCGATCCGCTCCAGCACCTGCAGGCCGTGGCGGTAGCGCTCGGCACGCGTCATGTCGTCCTCCCGGGGGGAACCGGCGAGGGCCGTTCCGCTCGCTCGGTGTGACACCAAGTCTGGTCCCGGAACCGGGGCCACTGCCCGCACGGCATGGACAACTATCGATTCCATGCCCCGAAAGCATGGATGGACGGTTTGGACCTACGGCTGCTCGGTTACGTGGTGGCGATCGCCGAGGAGGGCAGCGTCAGCGGCGCGGCCCGCCGCCTGCACCTGACCCAACCCACACTGACCCGCCAACTGCGCGAACTGGAGCAGCGGTTGGGCGTCGAACTGTTCGTCCGCGAGGGCCGCGGCGTCACCCCGACGGCGGTCGGCCGGGTGCTGGTGCGCCGCGCGGCCACGGTGCTGGCCGGCGCGGAGGCCGCACTGGCGGACGTGCGGCTCGCCGCGCAGGGTCTGACCGGGCGACTGACCGTCACCTTCGCCGGCTCGGGGATCAACGGGCCGCTGGGCACCGCGCTCGGCCGGGTGCGCCGTGAGCTGCCGCGGGTCGACCTGCGCCTGGAGGAGAGCTTCGACGACGCGGAGATGTCCGACGGAGTGCGCGAGGGACGCTTCGACGTCGCGGTGCAGCGGCTGCCGGCGCGCGACACCCGGCTGGCGACCGCGGCCTGGTGGCGCGAGCCGCTGACCCTCTTCCTGCCGGCCGCCCACCCGCTCGCGCACGCGGCGGGGCCGGCGCCGCTCACCGCGCTCGGGCAGATCCCGCTGGTGCTCTGGCCGCGGGCCGCCTCGCCGCGCTCCTACGACGAGATCATCGCGCTCTGCCACCGCGCCGGGGTGGTACCCAGGATCGGCGCGGAGGGGCGCAGCATCCAGACCCTCCTGGCGCTGGTCGCGGCCGGCTTCGGCGCCGCCGTGCTGGCCGACTCGCACCGGGTGCTGCGCCGCGTCGGGGTCGCCGCCCGGCCGCTCGCCGACACCGAGACCACGCTGCACCTGGTGTGGCGGGCGGCGGAGAGCAACCCGCTGGTCGAGCGGTTCCGGACGATCCTCGCCGCGAGCGAGGAGCCGCGCGAGGAGTGACGACGCACGGGCGGGCGGGCCGGACAGCGGGCCCACCCGGTGGCGGGCCCGGCCCACCGAACCTCGGGCCCGCCCACCCCCGGCGCACCCGCAACCTCCCGATCGAACCGGATCAGCTCCCGCTGCCGGGCTCCGGGTAGCGCCGTGGGGTCCAGACCACCTCGGTGCCGTCGCCGCGCTCCACCGCCTGGGTCTGCGAGGAGCCGATCAGCAGGATGGTGCGCATGTCCACCTCCGCCGGGTCGAGCTCGGCCAGCCGGACGGTGCGGACCCGCTCGGTCGGGCCGCCCACGTCGCGGGCCATCACCACCGGGGTGTCGCCGGCGCGGTGCTCCAGCAGCAGGTCGCGGGCCAGGCCGACCTGGGTGGTGCGGCTGCGCGAACCGGGGTTGTAGAGCGCCAGCACCAGGTCGGCGGCGGCCGCGGCGCGCAACCGCTCGGCCACCACGGACCACGGCTTGAGGCGGTCGGAGAGCGAGACCACGGCGTAGTCGTGCCCGAGCGGCGCGCCGGCCCGGGAGGCGGCGGCGTGCGCGGCGGTCATCCCGGGGACCACCCTGACCGGCACCTCGCGGTACGGGTCGGCGCAGGCGGCCTCCAGGACCGCGGTGGCCATCGCGAAGACGCCGGGGTCGCCGGAGGAGACCACCGCGACCCGGCGCCCGCGGCGGGCCAGGTCGAGCGCGAACTCGGCCCGCTCGGCCTCCACCTTGTTGTCCGAAGCGTGCCGGCGCTGACCGGCCCGGACCGGCACCCGGTCCAGGTAGGTGGTGTAGCCGACCAGGTCGTCGGCGGCGGCCAGCGCGCCGCGGGCCTCGGGGGTGAGCCAGAGCGGGCCGGCCGGGCCGAGGCCGACCACGGTGACCTCACCCGGCTCGGACTCCGCCTCGGCGTTCGGCTCGGCCGGGCGGGCCGGGCGGTTGAGCGGGCTGGGCAGCACGGCGACCGAGAAGTACGGCACCTCGTCCGGGTCGACCTCGGCCAGCGGCGCGGTGCGCTCCCCGGCCATGGTGGCCCGCTCGACGTAGCGGGCCTCGGCCAGCCGGCCGGCCCGCTCCAGGGCGCGGCGCACGGTCGGGAAGGTGCGGCCGAGCTTCATCACCACGGCCGCGTCGGTGGCGGCCAGGCGGGCGGTCAGCTCCTCCTCGGGCAGCGTGCCCGGGATCACCGTGAGTACCTCGTCGGCCTCCACCAGCGGTTCGCCGAGCCGGGCGGCGGCGGCGCTGACCGAGGTCACCCCGGGCACCACCTCGGTCGGGTAGCGGTGCGCGAGGCGCTTGTGCATGTGCTGGTAGGAGCCGTAGAAGAGCGGGTCGCCCTCGGCCAGCACCACCACGGTGCGCCCGGCGTCGAGGTGCGCGGCGAGCCGGGCCGCGGCCTCCTCGTAGAACTCCTCCAGGGCGCCCCGGTAGCCGCCGGGGTGGTCGGTGGTCTCCACCGTGATCGGGTAGACCAGCTTCTCCTCGACCTGGCCCTCGTGCAGGTACGGCGCGGCGATGCCGCGGGCGATCGACCGGCCGTGCCGCGCGCTGTGGTAGGCCACCACGTCGGCCTCGCCGATCAGCCGGGCCGCCTTCACGGTCAGCAGCTCCGGGTCGCCCGGGCCCAGCCCGACGCCGTAGAGCCTGCCGACCACGCCGTTCCCGTCCCCGGCACCCGTCACCGGCGTCTCCGTCGCCTGCCCGGCATCCGTCGCCTGCCCGGCGTCCGTCCCCTGCCCGGCGTCCGTCTCCTGCCCGCTCACTCGACCTCACTCGCAATCGCGTTCAGTGCCGCCGCGGCGATCGCGCTGCCGCCGCGCCGCCCGCGCACCACCAGGTGCTCCAGGCCGGCCGGGTGCTCGGCCAGCGCCTGCTTGGACTCGGCCGCGCCGACGAAGCCGACCGGCACCCCGATCACCGCGGCCGGGCGCGGGGCGCCGGCCTCGATCATCTCCAGCAGTCGGAAGAGCGAGGTCGGCGCGTTGCCGACGGCCACCACCGAACCGCCCAGCTTGTCCAGCCACAGCTCCATGGCCGCCGCGCTGCGGGTGGTGCCGAGCTCGGCCGCCAGGGCCGGGACCCGCGGGTCGGAGAGGGTGCAGACCACCTCGTTGTCGGCGGGCAGCCGCATGCGGGTGACGCCGCTGGCCACCATCGAGACGTCACAGAGGATCGGCGCGCCGGCCCGCAGTGCGGCCCGGGCGTCGGCCACCACGTTCGGGGTCCACAGCAGGTCGGCGACCAGGTCGGTCATCCCGCAGGCGTGGATCATCCGGACCGCGACCTGGGCGACGTCGGCCGGCAGGCCCGCCAGGTCCGCCTCGGCGCGGATGGTGGCAAAGGACTCGCGGTAGATCGCCGCGCCGTCCTTCTCGTACTCGATCACGTGGTCCTCCGGGCCGCAGCGACCGCTGCCGCCATCTGTTGGTTCGTCACTTCCGTCGCACTGCCCGGCCCGCTCCCGCCGGGCCCGGTGATCCGGTACCCGGCACCGGTGGCCAGCACGTCGACGTACGGGCCGGCCGGGTGACCGCAGCGCCGCTCGCAGCCGGACCAGTGCACCGGGAGCAGCGGCGCGCCGGTCGATGCGGCACCCAAGGCCGGTTCGGCTCCCTGGTCCAGCGCGGCGGCCGCCGCGCCGCGGACGTCCGCCAGCGACTTGCCGCAGCCGGGCGAGCCGGTGCAGGCGGTGGCGCCCGTCCAGGGCGAGGCGGGGTCGGTGCGCAGGCCGGCCGCCGCGAGGGCGGGCAGCACCGCGGGGTCCACGCCGGGCAGCACCACGCCGCGCCACGGGGTGACCCGCAGCTCGGCCGCGCCGGTGCCGGCCAGCGCGCGCCACTGCGCGGCCGTGGCCCGCCCGAACCGCATCCCGACCACCACACCGGCCGACCCGACCACCCCACCGGCAGCCGCGACCGCGCCACCGGCGGCGATCGGACCGAGGGCGGGGCGGTGGCCCGGCAGCTCGGGCAGCGGCTCGGGGGTCAGCCCGAGCCGACCGGCGAGCCGGGTGCCGTCCGGGTCCGCCTCGGCCACCCGCCAGGCCCCGCTGTCCAGCGCGACGAAGGCCTCGGCGGCGGCCAGCAGGGCGGCGGGCCCGGCGGTCACCGGGGCGGCGGTGGCGGCCCGGCCGAGCCGCAGCAGCGCGCTGCCGTCGGGGCGGGCGATCAGGGTGAGGTCGGCGTCCAGCGCGGCCACGTCGCCGCGGCCGTCGTCGAGGGCGAAGAGGAAGCGGCCGGACAGCGCCCGGGCCGGCTCGCTGGCCAGCAGCAGGGCGTCCAGCTCGCGGATCCAGGGGCGCAGGTCGGCGCCGCCGTCCAGGCCGGCCAGCGGGGAGGCGACGACGTTGCGCACCCGCTCGTGACTGTCCGAGGGCAGCAGTGCGACCGCGCGCAGCCGCCGCGCCAGCTCCAGGCCGGCGTCCGGGCGCAGGCCGCGCAGTTGGAGGTTGCCGCGCGAGGTGGCCTCCAGCGCGCCGTCGCCGAGTTCCTCGGCCGCCTGCGCCAGGGCCAGCGCCTGAGGCACCGACAGCAGCCCGCCGGGCACCCGCACCCGGGCCAACGCCCCGTCATCGGCGGCGTGCAGCCGCAGCGCGCCGGGGCAGGCGTCGTCCCGCCCGCGACCAGCCCGAACGGGGGCAGGCTCGACGGCGTCGGGTGTGGGTGACATGGCGGCGAGCATACCGATGATCCGACCGCTGGTATCCCCCGCGCCGGGCGTGATCCACGTCTCCGCTCCCGTGCGCCGCCCCCTTGTCGGTGCCCCTCACTACGCTGGAGAACGTGCCAGCCCACCCGCCGGCGCGCCACCTGCTGCGCGCCAAAGACCTGGTCGACGTCCGCTACGCCGAGCCGCTCACGGTCGCCGAGCTGGCCCGTGCGGCCGGCCTCTCCCAGGCGCACTTCAGCCGCGAGTTCCGCCGCGCCTTCGGTGAGCCCCCGCACGTCTACCTGCTGACCCGGCGGCTGGAGCGGGCCGCCTGGCTGCTGCGCCACACCGACCGCCCGATCGCCGAGATCTGCTTCGCGGTGGGCCTGAGCAGCCTGGGCTCGTTCACCACCAGCTTCAGCCGGATGTACGGCCGCTCCCCCGCGGCCTGGCGGGCGGCCGCGCCGCCGGCCGCCGCGTACGCGATCCTGCCGGGCTGCGTGCAGCGGGCCTACGGGCGTCCGCAACACCGCACGTTTCGAGAAGACGGCCCCGCGGAGCCCGGCATAGCGTGACGTTATCGCCGCAAAGCACATGTACCGGGAGGAAACACTATGATCAGGATC
Source organism: Kitasatospora sp. LaBMicrA B282 (assembly GCF_050325825.1). NCBI lineage: Bacteria > Bacillati > Actinomycetota > Actinomycetes > Kitasatosporales > Streptomycetaceae > Kitasatospora > Kitasatospora sp. LaBMicrA B282. The sequence goes on along the minus strand of NZ_JBNQTI010000119.1, from coordinate 10,334 downwards.
GCCAACGCGCAGCTCTGGGTGCACGACCAGGAGGAGGCCCTGGAGTTCTACACCAAGAAGGTCGGCATGGCGGTGCAGATCGACGTCACCGTGCCGGAGCTGGGGAACTTCCGCTGGCTCACGGTCAGCCCGGTCGGTCAGCCCGAGGTCTCGATCGTGCTGATGGCCGTGCCCGGCGCGCCGGTCTTCGACGAGGAGACCGAGCGTCAGGTCCGCGAGCTGACCGCCAAGGGCGCCGCCGGCACGGTCTTCCTGACCACCGACGACGTCGACGCCGCCTACGAGGAGATGTCGGCCCGCGGCGTGGAGTTCAACGAGAAGCCGACCGACCAGCTCTACGGCCGGGACTGCGGCTTCCGCGACCCGTCCGGCAACAACATCAGGCTCACCCAGCTGCGCCCGGACTTCCCGGGCAAGTGACCGCCGTCCCGGGCAAGTGACCGCCGTCCCCGGCCACCGAGCAGTCGACAACCGAGCAGTCGAACCGACGCATCGGCCGGCCCCGCCCCGGGGCCGGCCGCTCGTGCTCGTTGCGCAGGAGACCTGTGAGAGAACTGCGATCACTGTTACGAATCGATCCTCGAGTGTCATGAAACGATAAGCCAACTGGAGTCGGACGCCCCTGGTGCGCTATCAACGTCTCCTGCGAGGTCGTATCTGACGACCCACTACCAACGGGGATGAACAACTTCATGCGTACCACCACCCTGGCCGCTCGGGGGATGATCGGTCTGGCCGTCGTTGGCGTCTTCGCGGTCACCGGCTGCGGACCGGACGACACCACCACCACGACCACCACCGCCAACAGCCCGGCCAAGCCCTCCGCGGTCGCCAGCGCGCCGAGCGCCCCCAGCAAGCCCAGCGACCGGCCCACCGCCGGTGGCGGCGGCATGTCGGCCGCTCCCAGCGACAGCAGCTCCGCCCCCGCCGACACCACCGGCGGCGACACCGGCGGCGCGGGCGTCAACGCCAAGCCCGGCACCACGATCAAGATCGGCCAGACCGCCGACATCCCGTTCACCTCGGGCTCCACCAAGGGCACCATCGCCCTGACGGTGACCTCGATCGACGCCGGCAACCCGGCCGACCTGGCCCCGCTCAACCTGGGCGACCAGGTCGCGGGCAAGGTCCCGTACTACATCCACTACACGATCAAGAACATCGGCAACACCGACCTGTCGTTCACCACGGTGGACCACATGACCGGTCTGCTGCCGGACGGCACCCAGGCTCAGGACGTGTACCTGATCAGCCCGTTCGACAAGTGCCCGGACGCCACCCTGCCGAGCGGCTTCACCAACGGCAAGACCAAGACGGCCTGCTCCCTGGAGCTGGCGCCCTCCGCCAGCACCAAGGTCACCGGCGCCAAGTACTGGGACGACCCGTTCTCGCTGCTGGACAACCAGGGCCTGGTCTGGAAGTGACCCGGGACGGGTCCGACGGGTGACCTCCCGATCCGGATCCGACCTGGCGGTCCGGACGTGACACCGGGCCCGCGCCGGCCCTGACCGGCACCGAGCCCGCTCCGGGGCCGGGATCGCACCACGATCCCGGCCCCGCTCGCGTTCCCGTTCGCCTTCCCGCTCGCCCGCCCGCCGCGGCCCGGCCGCGTCCCGCTCCGACCGCCCCCGCCCTCCCACCCGACGGGTGGCCCGGGGCCCTTGCGCGGGGTCGTTAGGATGTCCGCCGGGCGGGCCGCCTGGCCCGCTTACGCCGAGACGGCGTCAGGGGAGGAAACCGGTGCGACGCCGGTGCGGTCCCGCCACTGTGACCACGGCTCAGCCCGTGGGAGCCAGGAACTCCCGCCGTCTCCCGTCACCGCCCGGGGCGCGGACCCCGAGGAAGGCCAGCCGCGTGATCCTGCTGCTCTCCACCTCCGACACCGACCTGCTCTCGGCCCGGGCCAGCACCGGCCCGGTCCGCTACCGCCTGGGCAACCCGGCCCGGCTGCGTCCCGAGGACCTGCCGGAGCTGCTGGACGGCACCGACCTGGTGGTGGTCCGGCTGCTCGGCGGCCGCCGCGCCTGGCAGGAGGGCCTGGACGCGCTGCTGGCCGGCCCCCGCCCGGTGGTGGTGCTCAGCGGTGAGCAGGCCCCGGACGCCCAGCTGATGGAGCTCTCCACCGTCCCGGCCGGCCTGGCCGCCGAGGCGCACGCCTACCTCGCGCACGGCGGCGCGGCCAACCTGGCCGAGCTGGGCGCCTTCCTCTCCGACACCGTGCTGCTCACCGGCCACGGCTTCGCGCCGCCCGCCTCCGCCCCCGACTGGGGCCCGCTGGAGCGCACCGCGCAGCGCCCCCAAAGCCCCGCTGCGGGCCCGACGGTGGCCGTGCTCTACTACCGCGCCCACCACATGAGCGGGAACACCGCCTTCGTCGAGGCGCTCTGCGGCGCGATCGAGGCGGCCGGCGGGCAGGCCCGGCCGTACTTCTGCTCCTCGCTGCGCGGCGCGCCCGCGGAGCTGCTGGCCGAGCTCGGGCAGGCCGACGCGATCGTCACCACCGTGCTCGCCGCCGGCGGCACCCGCCCGGCCGACGCGCAGGCCGGCGGCGACGAGGAGGCCTGGGACGCCGGGGCGCTGGCCGCGCTGGACCGCCCGATCCTGCAGGCGCTCTGCCTGACCTGGTCGCGCGCCCAGTGGGAGGGCAGCGACGACGGCCTCTCCCCGCTGGACACCGCCACCCAGGTCGCGGTGCCGGAGTTCGACGGCCGGCTGATCACCGTGCCGTTCTCCTTCAAGGAGTTGGACGAGGACGGCCTGACCGTCTACGTGGCCGACCCCGAGCGGGCCGCCCGGGTCGCCGGGATCGCGGTCCGGCACGCCCGGCTGCGGCACCTGGCGCCGGCCGAGCGGCGCCTGGCGCTGGTGCTCTCGGCGTACCCGACCAAGCACGCCCGGGTCGGCAACGCGGTCGGCCTGGACACCCCGGCCAGCGCCGCCCGGCTGCTGCGCCGGCTGCGCGAGGCGGGCTGGGACCTGGGCGAGGGCCTGCCCGGGATGGACCCCGCCGACGGCGAGGCCTGGGCCGAGGGCGAGCACGAGGGCGACGCGCTGATCAAGGCGCTGATCGACGCCGGCGGCTACGACCAGGACTGGCTCACCGAGGACCAGCTGGCCCGCAACCCGGTGCGGATCCCGGCCGCCGACTACCGCCGCTGGTACGCCACGCTGCCGCAGGCGCTGCGCGAGCAGGTCGAGGAGCACTGGGGCCCGGCCCCGGGCGAGCTCTACGTGGACCGCACCCACAACCCGGACGGCGACATCGTGCTGGCCGCCCTGCGGGCCGGCAACGTGCTGGTGCTGGTCCAGCCGCCGCGCGGCTTCGGCGCCAACCCGGTGGCCATCTACCACGACCCCGACCTGCCGCCCAGCCACCACTACCTGGCCGCCTACCGGTGGATCGCCGCCGAGCAGGCCGACGGCGGCTTCGGCGCGGACGCGCTGGTCCACCTGGGCAAGCACGGCAACCTGGAGTGGCTGCCCGGCAAGACGGCCGCGCTCTCCGCCGAGTGCGGCCCGGACGCGGCGCTCGGCGACCTGCCGCTGGTCTACCCCTTCCTGGTCAACGACCCGGGCGAGGGCACCCAGGCCAAGCGCCGGGCGCACGCCACCCTGGTCGACCACCTGGTGCCGCCGATGGCCCGCGCCGACTCCTACGGCGACATCGCCCGGCTGGAGCAGCTGCTGGACGAGCACTCCACCATCGCCGCGATGGACCCGGCCAAGCTGCCCGCGATCCGCGCCCAGATCTGGACCCTGATCCAGGCCGCCCGGCTCGACCACGACCTCGGGCTGGACGAGCGCCCGGAAGACGACGGCTTCGACGACTTCCTGCTGCACGTCGACGGCTGGCTCTGCGAGGTCAAGGACGCGCAGATCCGCGACGGCCTGCACGTGCTGGGCCAGGCGCCGGCCGGCGCCGACCGGGTCAACCTGGTGCTCGCCATCCTGCGCGCCCGCCAGGTGTGGGGCGGGGTCAGCGCGCTGCCCGGCCTGCGCGAGGCACTCGGGCTGGACGAGGCGGCGCTCACCCTGGGCGCCACGGACGCGGTCGAGGCGCAGGCGCGCGAGCTGGTCGAGGCGATGGAGGCGGCCGACTGGGCGCCGGAGGCGGTCGCGAAGGTGGCCGAGGGCCGGTCGGCGGCGGTCGCCGAGGTGCTGGACTTCGCCGCCCGCCAGGTGGTCCCCCGCCTGGCCGCCACCACCGACGAGCTGGACGCCGTGCTGCACGCGCTGACCGGCGGCTTCGTCCCGGCCGGGCCGTCCGGCTCGCCGCTGCGCGGGCTGGTCAACGTGCTGCCCACCGGGCGCAACTTCTACTCGGTGGACCCCAAGGCGATCCCCAGCAAGCTGGCCTGGGAGACCGGCCAGGCGCTGGCCGCCTCGCTGGTCGAGCGCTACCAGGCCGACAACGACGGCGCCTACCCGAGCTCGGTCGGCCTGTCGCTCTGGGGCACCAGCGCGATGCGCACCGCCGGCGACGACATCGCCGAGGCCTTCGCGCTGCTCGGCATCCGCCCGGTCTGGGACGAGGCCTCCCGCCGGGTCACCGGCCTGGAGCCGATCCCGCCGGCCGAACTCGGCCGTCCCCGGGTCGACGTCACGCTGCGCATCTCCGGCTTCTTCCGGGACGCCTTCCCGCACGTGGTGGCGCTGCTGGACGACGCGGTCCGGCTGGCCGCCGCCCAGCAGGAGCCCGACGAGGAGAACTTCGTGCGCGCCCACGTGCAGGCCGACCTGGCCGAGCACGGCGACGAACGCCGCGCCACCGTCCGGGTGTTCGGCTCCCGCCCGGGCACCTACGGGGCCGGCCTGCTGCAGCTGATCGACAGCCGGGACTGGCGCACCGACGCCGACCTGGCCGAGGTCTACACGGTCTGGGGCGGCTACGCCTACGGCCGCGGGCTGGACGGCCGCCCGGCGCGCGAGGAGATGGAGACCGCCTACCGGCGGATCACGGTGGCGGCCAAGAACACCGACACCCGCGAGCACGACATCGCCGACTCGGACGACTACTTCCAGTACCACGGCGGCATGGTGGCCACCGTGCGGGCGCTGACCGGCACCGCACCCGCCGCCTACATCGGCGACTCCACCCGCCCGGAGACGGTGCGCACCCGCACCCTGACCGAGGAGGCGGCCCGGGTCTTCCGCGCCCGGGTGGTCAACCCGCGCTGGCTGGAGGCGATGCGCCGGCACGGCTACAAGGGCGCCTTCGAGATGGCCGCCACCGTGGACTACCTGTTCGGCTACGACGCCACCACCGGCGTGGTCGCGGACTGGATGTACGAGCGGCTGACCCAGGAGTACGTGCTCGACCCGGTCAACCGGGAGTTCCTCACCGGCGCCAACCCCTGGGCGCTGCGCGGGATCAGCGAACGGCTGCTGGAGGCGGTGGAGCGCGGGATGTGGGCCGAGCCGGACCCGGCACTGCTGGCCGAACTGCAGGCCGCCTTCCTGGAGTCGGAGGGCGACCTGGAGGACGACGGGGAGAGCTGACGGATCGTCAGCCCTGGTGGGCCATCGGGACGGTCAGCAGCAGCTGGCCGTCCCCCAGGTCGCGGACCTCGAAGTGGTCGAGCTGGCCCGGCTGGAAGCCGGTGCTGCCGGAGGTGTTCAACTGCGGTGCCGGCTCGGCGCCGTAGCCGTCGGCGGGGATGGTCCAACTGGCGACCGTCTGGCGCTCGCCCTGCGTCGAGACGGCCACCAGGTCACAGGTCCGCGGCCCGGTCACCCCGGCCAGCCGCAGGGTCACTGCGCTGCCCCAGCCCTCGGGGGTGACCCCGACGGTGGCGTGCACCCCGGTCGGCGAGCCCGCACTGCGGGTGATCGCCGCCGTGGCGGTGGCGGTGGTGGCGGCCGGGGCGGCCTCGATCACCGCCGCGGTCACCGCCGGCCCGCCGAACACCAGCACCGCCGCCACCGCGACCAGCCAGCGCCGCCGCACCCGGGTCCGCCGACGGGTGTCGGCGACCGTGGCGAGCAGCCCGTCCAGCACCCGCGGGCCGGGGCCGGCCAGGGCGTCCTCGAGCACGGCGGTTCCGGCCGCCGGGTCGGTGCCCGCTGCCGGGCCGGTCCCCGCCGCGGCGCCGCTCCCGGTCACCGCGTCGGCCCGGAACTCGGCCAGCAGCGGCTCCAGCCCGCCGAGCTCGGCGACCTCGTCCAGGCAGCGCGGGCAGCCGGCCAGGTGCTCCTCGAACCGCGCCCGGTCCGCCGCCCCGAGCAGGCCGAGGACGTAGGCGCCGGCATCCAGGTGCCGGTCCGCTCCGTCCGGGCCGTCCGGGCCGTAGGGGCCGCCCGGGCCGCGCGGCAGGTCCGGGCCGCCGGGGCCGCCCGGCCCGCCCGTCGGGTCCCAGGGACCCCGTGGCGCTGTCACGACGTCACTCCTCGTTCCTCCAGCGCGATCTTCAACGAGCGCAGCGCGTAGAAGACCCGCGACTTCACCGTACCCTCGGGGATGCCCAACACGGCCGCCGCCTCGGCGACCGTGCGCCCCTTGAGGTACGTCTCCACGATCACCTCGCGGTGCGCCTCGGTGACCGCACCCAGCGCATCCGTGATCGCCATCATCCGCAGCGCCCGGTCCAGCTCGTCCGCCGCCGGGAGCAGCTCCAGCGGGGCCGGGTCGGTCTCCGGCGGCCGGGCCGCGGCCCGCCGGTGGTCGTCGATCACGATCCGTCGGGCCACCGTGACCAGCCACGGCCGCAGCGGACCCGCCGCGTCCAACTGGTCGGCGTGCCGCCAGGCCCGCACCAGGGTCTCCTGGACCACGTCCTCGGCACGCTGCCGGTCGCCGCCCACCAGGTGCAGCACGAAGCCGAAGAGCGGGCCCGCGTGCTCCCGGTAGAGGGCCCGGATCAGCTCCTCGTCCCGCCCGGCGTCGGCGTGACGGCGGGGATCATCGGTCACAAGGCCATCCTGTCGCACCCGTGCCTCCCGGTCGAACGGTGCTCAACCCGCTTCCGGTCAGTAGCCGTTGCCGTAGTTCCCACCGGTGGAGGGGCTCATCGGGGCACTGGGGGCGTTCGGGGCGCTCGACGAGCTCGGCATCGCCTTGCCGCCGCTCGGGGTCACCGCCCACCAGATGCCCATGACGCCCTCACCCTTGGTCTGGCCCGGCTTGCTGTCCGGCACGTACCGGTAGAGCGGCCACCCGTTCAGGGTCAGCTGCTTGGTCCCGTCGGCCCGGGTGACCGTGCCGATCAGCGAGGAGCTGACCCCGTTACCGGTGGGTTGGCTCGGCGCCACCGCGGCCGGCCACAGCGCGGCGCAGGAGGAGTCCGTGCAGGTGGCCTTCGGCGGGTTGGCGCTGTCGTGGTCGAAGCGGTAGAGGGTGAAGCCGTTGCTGTCGGTGACGATCTGGCCGAGCTTGGGGTCGTCGACCACCTTGAGCGCCGGCGTCGCCGAACTGCTCGGCGGCGGGGTGGCGGGCACCGTGGACGGCGCGGACGGCATGGCCGGCACCGACGGCATGGCCGGCGCGGACGGGCTGCTGCTCGCAGGCGGACTGCTCGCCGCACCGCTGTGCGAGGAGCCGCTCGACCCGCAGGCGGTGGCGAGGGCGAGGACGGCGGCGCCCGCGGCGGCCACGGTCGCGGCGCGGCGACGGTGTTTCGAGATCATGGCGCTCCCCTGCCAGGAGAAGACCGACACGGCGACCGGCTGACCACCGCACCCGGAGGTACGCAGCATCCGGGCGGACCGTTCAACGCCGCCGGCCGACGCTTCCGGCCGGGCGGGCCTCCGGCCTGGTGGAGCTCCGGGCGAGTGGGCCTCAGTCCGGCTGCTCCTCCAGGTCCAGCAGCAGGGCGCGCAGCGCGGCCGCGAGTCCGGCCCGCTCGGTGCCGTCGAGGGCGGCGAGCAGCCGTTGCTCGGTGGCCAGGTGGTCGGGCAGCGCCCGGTCGATCAGCTCCCGGCCCGCCTCGGTCAGCGCCACGTGCACCACCCGGCCGTCGGTGGCGCTGGGCGCCCGGGTGACCAGTCCGCGCTCCTCCAGCTTCTCCAGGCGCTGGCTGACCGCCCCCGAGGTGATCATCGCGGAACGCATCAGCTCCGCCGGGGTGAGCCGGTGCGGCGGATCGCTGCGCCGCAGGGTGGCGAGCACGTCGAAGCCGGCCAGGTCCAGACCGTGGAGTGCGAAGGTCCGGCGCTGCGCGGCCTCGACCACCCGGGACAGCCGCTTGATCCGGCCGAGCACGGCCATCGGCGAGGTGTCCAGGTCGGGGCGTTGCCGGGCCCACTGGGCGAGGACGAAGTCCACGTGGTCGGCCTGTGCGGGGTCGGGTTCTGACTGTGCGGGGTCGGGTTCTGGCTGTGCGGCTGCGGTCATGGGAATCAGGCTAGCCAATCTCTTAGCACTGAGATACTTTCTCTTAGTGCTAAGAAATCGGGCCGACCCGCGCCTGCTCTTATCGACGGCCGCCGCCCCCGCCGTGTGGGGCACCACCTACTACGTCACCACCCAGTACCTGCCGCCCGACCGTCCGCTGCTCGCGGCCACCGCCCGCGCCCTGCCCGCCGGACTGCTGCTCACCGCGCTCACCCGACAGTTGCCGCGCGGCAGTTGGTGGTGGCGGGCGGCCGTGCTGGGCGCGCTCAACATGGGCGCCTGCTTCCCGCTGCTCTTCGTCGCCGCCTACCGGCTGCCCGGCGGGGTGGCCGCCACCGTCGGCGCCGTGCAGCCACTGCTGGTCGCCGCCCTGTCGACCGGCCTGCTCGGCGAACGCCTGACCCGGCGCACCCTGCTCGCGGGCCTGGCCGGCATGGTCGGGGTCAGCCTGCTGGTGCTGCGCCCCGGAGCCCGGCTGGACTGGCTCGGCGTGCTCGCCGCGCTGGGCAACGCCACGGTGATGGCCACCGGCGTGGTGCTCGCCAAGCGCTGGCCCTCCCCCGCACCGCTGCTGGCCACCACCGGCTGGCAACTGGTGACCGGCGGCCTGCTGCTGCTCCCGCTCTCGCTGCTCGTCGAGGGCCCACCACCGGCCCACCTCACCGGACGCAACCTGCTCGGTTACGGCTACCTGACCCTGCTCGGCGCGGCCGTCGCCTACGCCCTCTGGTTCCGCGGCCTGCGTGCGCTGACGCCCACCCGGGTCGCCTTCCTCACGCTGCTCTCGCCACTGGTCGCCACGACGGTCGGCTGGCTGGCGCTGGGACAGTCCTTGACGCCGCTCCAACTCCTCGGCGCGGCGGTGGTCCTGACCTCGATCCTGATCGCCCAGCGCGGCCGTCCGGCCGGCCCACCCTCCCGTCCACCGAAGCACTCACCATCGACATCGACCCAGGAAGAGACCACCATCCCATGCGCATAACCGTTTTCGGCGCCGGCGGCGCAGTCGGCTCCCGCGTGGTCGCCGAGGCACTGACCCGCGGCCACCAGGTCACCGCCGTGCTGCGCGACCCGAACCGGCCCGGGCAACTGCCGCCGGGCACCACGACCCTCACGACCCTCCGCACCGGCGACGCGACCGACCCCGACCGGGTCGCCGAACTGACCGCCGGCACCGACCTGGCCATCACCGCCACCCGCCCCGCCCCCGGCCGGGAACCCGAACTCGTCACCGCCACCCGCTCCCTGCTGACCGGCACCACCCGCAGCGGCGTCCGCCTGCTGCTGGTCGGCGGCGCCGCCACGCTGGCCCACCCCGACGGCACCCTGGTGCTCGACGCTCCCGGCTTCCCCGCCGACCTGCTCCCCATCGCCCGCGCCTGCGCCGACCAACTCGCCCTCTGCCAGGCGGACCCGACCGCCGACTGGACCTACCTCAGCCCACCCTCCCTCCTCGAACCCGGCCCCCGCACCGGCCGCTACCGCCTGGGCACCGACGCCCTGCTGACCGCCCCGGACGGCAGCTCCACCATCTCGATGGAAGACCTCGCCACAGCCCTCCTCGACGAGGCCGAACACCCCCGCCACCCGCGCACCCGCTTCACCGTCGCCTACTGACCACCGCCGGGTCGGAGCTCTGCCCCTCCGCACCCCGCGAACCACCCACCCCACGAACCACCCACCCCACGAACCACCCACCCCACGAACCACCCACCCCACGAACCCGAGCGCTTCGCGCCGGGTCGCGGGGGCGAGGTGGGGGTGAGCCGCGAGGGAAAGGGATGGGCAACGCCACGCTCAATGTGGTCGGGCCGGCGGTCAGGCCTACGGGAGGTCCGGCCAGGCCCAGCAGGGCCAGACCGGGCCAACGGACCGGGCCACATGGGCGAGCACTCCAGGAGGCCGGCTACCCCCACCAGCGCGCGCCGCCCCTCTGCCCAGCCCTGGGGGGGAGGGGGGGAAGGAGGGGGGGGGGGGGGGGGGGGGGGGGAGGGGGGGGGGGGGG
>NZ_JBNQTI010000118.1:0-28849 GCF_050325825.1 Kitasatospora sp. LaBMicrA B282 | reverse complement strand
GCCGCCAGCCGGCCGGTGCCCGTCGCCCGCCCCGGGCGCCGGCCCGGCCGGGCGGACCCGGGGGCGGCGGCGCACTCGGCGGCAGGCGGTGGGACGAGGGCCCGTCGTCGGACGGACCCGGCGGCCGAACGGTCGGTCAACACCCCGGTGGGTGGGGTGTCGGACGACATTCGCTAGTCGATCCCGCGGACGATGGCGTCGTCCTCTTCCTCGTCCGCACCGGCCAGGTGCAGCGTCGGGGCGGCCCGCAGGGGGACCAGCCCGAACACACCCAGCTCGATCTCGTGCAGTTCTTCTCTGGTGTCGTACACGGGCGACTCCTTCGTGATCTGTCGCCTCACCGTGTCAAGATCCGCTCGTAACCGGATCGACGGTCGCTCGTCCACCGATCGAGTGCAACCGGGTCCGGGCGGTGTGCTGCGCGGCCGAGCGGTGGCGCGCGGCGATCCGCGGCGGGTCGTCCCCGGCCAGCACGGCGAGCACCTGGGCGACCGTCGTCTCCTGGTCGGTGCCGGGCAGTTCGCGCAGCAGCCGCACGCACTGCCCCAGCAGCCGGCTCGCCTCGGCGCGCGACAGCCGGGCCCGGTCGTGCACGGCGATCAGGATCAGCCCGCCGTCCGGGCCGCGGTGGGCCAGCAGCGCCACCGGCAGGGCCGGCTGCGCACCGCTGGCCCGCGGCGGATCCACCCGGATGCCGTCGGCGGCCAGCTCGGTGCACAGCTCCTCGGGCCGGTGCGGCATGCTCTCGACCGCCACCATGCTCTCCAGCAGCCGCCCGCCGCCGGTGGCCCGACCGGTCCACTCGTGGATCTGACCGGTCGACACCCACTCGTAGGCGGCCATGTCGAGCGCCCGGTCGCGCAGCGCCGTCAACAGCTGGGACAGCCGGTGCTCCGGGGCGACCTGCACCGACATCGGCAGGCAGTTGCGCATCGGCCCGGGCAGCCGCTCGACGGCCTCCAGCGCGATGCCGCGCCCCGAGACGGTGACCCCGAAGCCGACCTGCGCCGGCCCGCCGGCCCGGGCGCCGCGGTACAGCAGCAGCGCCCACACCGCCTGCAGCGCGGTGGAGTCGGGCACCGCCTGGGCGGCGGCCCAGCAGTGCAGCCGCTCGGCCTCGGTCCGGGTCAGCTGCGCCTCCACCCGCCCGCTGCCGCGCTCGCGGGTGGCCGGGCCGGGGACGGCGGGCAGCACCGCGGGGGCGCCGGCCGGCACCGTGCGGGTCCAGAACTCCCGGGCCGGGGCCAGGTCCTGGCTGTCCAGCCAGAGCACCCAGTCGCGCACGTCGGGGCGCCGCTCGCCGCCGGGCAGTTCACCGCCGGCCAGGTAGGCCCGGTAGAACTCGTCCAGCAGCACGAAGACGCTCCAGGCGTCCAGCAGCCCGTGGTGGAAGGTGAGCAGCACCCGGGTCGCGGCCGGGCGCGCCGGCAGCCGGCCCGGCTCGTCGGGCAGGTCCAGCAGGGTGATCCGCAGCGGGCCGGGGTTGCGCAGGTCGAAGCCGCGCAGCCGGTCGCACTCCAGCAGCTCCTCCCAGTCCAGGCTGCCGGCCGGGTGGCGCGCCACCTCGACCTCGGCCCGCTCGTGCAGCACCACGTGCGGCTCGGGCTCCCAGGCGAAGGCGGCCCGCAGCACGGTCTCCCGGTCCACCACGGACTGCCAGGCGGCGGTGAAGCGTTCGGTGTCCAGCGGGCCGCGCCAGCGCCAGGACAGCTGCTCGACGTGGCGGCCGGTGCCGCGGTGCTCCAGCGAGTCGAGCAGCAGGTCGTGCTGCTGCCAGGTGAGCGGCAGCGACGGCTCGGTGGAGCGGCGGGCGGTGTGCCGAGGTCCGGACCTGGCCATGGGCCGCCTCCTCCTCCGCTTCCGCGCGCGCAGCCGAACGGGCCGGCCGGGCGGCCGGACCGGGGAGCGCCGAGGTGGGCGCGGTGCTCCCGGGCCCACCCTGGAGCAGGGTGCTGGCAGCGGCCTGACGGGGCGCTGACCCGGCTCGGCGTCCGCCACAGGCCGGCTCGCGGGCGGGCGGAGCCGCAGCGTGCGGCCGGGTCGGCCGGCGGGGTCGACGCGGCGCCGCGCCGGGGCGGGGTGGTGTCGGTGGGCCGGTGTCAGCGCGCCGTCAGGCGGCGGGTCAGACGGTCAGGTCGGTCGGCCCGCGGGTCGGTCAGGCGCTCGGGTCAGTCGGCGGCCAGGCTCATCGCCGACAGGAACCCCTGGTCGAGCATCGAGCCCGCCGAGGTGTCGTTCGCCGCGCCCAGCCCCGCGTCGTGGCAGGCGATGCTCAGCAGGTAGCGGCCCATCACCGAGTGGGTGGCGAAGCCCCACTCGCCCCGGGTGGCGGCGCTGCCGTCCGGGGCGTGCAGCCGCTCGCCCTCGCTGAAGCCGAACTCCTTGAAGCCCAGCCGCAGCCCCTGCCCGAGCGCCTTGGTGTACGCCTCCTTCAGCGTCCACAGCCGCAGCGCGTGCGGCACCCGCTCCGCCTCCGGCAGGGCGGCGATCTCCGCCGCCTCCATCGGCGTCAGGATCTGCGCCTCCAGCAGGTCCAGGCGCACCGAGCGCCCGGCCGGCTCCACGTCCACCCCGATCCGACCGGTGCGGCTGAGCCCGACGGCCATCAGGTCGCCGGTGTGCGACAGGCTCAGCTCGACCTGGTCGAAGCCGCGCAGGTAGGGCCGCCCGCCCAGCCGGTAGGCCAGGTCGAGGTACTCCGGCGGCACGCCGAGGGCGGGCGCGGCGGTGCACTTGATGAGCAGTCGGGCGGCCGCGAAGCGGTAGCGCACGGTGGCGTCGGGGGTACGGCGGTAGCGGTCCCAGTCCGCCCCCAGCAGATCGCGCAGCCGGGGGGTGGTGAGCATGCTCGGCAGCCACTCGCTCCAGGTCGTGTAGACCACCGCGTTGCCCAGTTCCGCCAGGTCCGTCCGCACCTGGTGCCAGGGGCCGTCCGGTCGCGGCACGTGCACCGGTTCGGCGCATCTCACCTGGTTCATGATTCTCCCTGCGAATCGAGCCGGCCGCGCCGCCCCGCGGCGGGGCCGGGGAACAAGCCGGGGCGCCCGCCCGCGGGGCGGCGCTCGCCGGCAGGACGTGCCGGGCCCGGGTGGCGACCTTGGCACCGCGGGCCGGACGCGCGGACGGTCAACCCGCCAGCGCGCTCCCGTAGAGATCGAGGCTGCGGCCCTCCCGGTAGCGGCCCAGCACCTCGGCGAGCACGGTCGGCACCACCTCGGCCGGCAGCTCGGCCACCGGTGCGCCCAGCCGCCGCCCGATCCGGCTCAGCGCCAGCACCGCCCAGGCCGGGTCCTCCAGGAACGAGCCGGTGCCGGCCTGCCCCTCCCAGATCCCGAGCACCGCGGCGGCCGCCAGCACCAGGGCGTAGCGGTCGGCCAGGGCGCAGGCCTGCGGGTCGAAGGCGGCGCGCCCGGTGCGGCCGGCCAGTGCGGCGCAGCGGGCCCGCAGCACCCGCAGCTCCGCCACGAAGGTGTCGGCGAGCACGGCGAGGGCGGCGGTCAGCGGTCCGGCGGTGCGCCGGGTGGCCAGCCGTCCGGCGACGCCGAGCAGGGTCGCGGTGAGCAGGTCGTCGGTGCCGGAGTGGGCGAGGCGGTGGTGGTCGAAGGCGGGCAGCGGGGCGCCGGGCCGGAACAGTTCGGCCGGCGGTTCCGGGGTGCGGAACCAGGCGGTGGTGGCCAGCGCCGGCAGCTGCGGTACCAGCACCGCCTGGCAGACGGCGGTGCCGGCGTGTCCGAGGCCGGCCACCGGCAGGTCCCGGACCAGCTTCTGGAAGCCGCCGTACAGCGGTCCGCGGTCGTAGCCGCGCCCGCCCAGCACGGTGGCCAGTTCCTCCAGGTCCTCGCGCAGCAGGTCCGGCATCGTGTACTTGACGGCCGCACCCAGTAAGTAGGACTCCTCCGGCAGCAGGCTCATCGCGCGCAGCCCGGTGACGGCCATGCTGTCGCAGGCCAGCAGGTCGGCGAAGACCCCGGTGAGCACCTTGTGCCAGCGCCGGGCCGGCCGGCCGTCGGGCCGGTCCTCGGTGGCGGCGCGCACCGCCAGCCGCAGCACGCTGTCCACCCCGGCGAGCACCGTGCCGGGGATCAGGCAGTGGCTGATCTGGAAGCTGCGCAGCGCCAGCGCCACGCCCTCGCCGACGGCGCCGACCAGCGCGTCGGCCGGCAGCGGCAGGTCCGCCCACTCGACGCCGAAGAAGTGCGCGCCGCGCATGCCGGGCATCTCCACCCGCTCCAGCCGGCGCAGTTCGCCGGTGCCGGGCAGGTCGGGACCGAGCACCAGCACGGAGTGGCTGTGCGGCCCCTCCTCGGGCGAGGTGCGGGCGTACATCACGAAGGCGTCGGCCCGGTGGGCGTTGATGACCGCGTCCTTGCGGCCGTTGAGCAGCCAGCCGCCGTCCGGGCGCGGCGTGGCGGCGACCTCGTTGCGCAGGATCGCGTTGGCGTGCGCCACCTCGCGGTGCACGATGGTGGCCCGGCCGCCGCCGAGCAGCAGCTCGGCCAGCGCCCGCCGCTGCCGCTCGTCGCCGGCGGTCCACACCGCCGAGGCGGCGAACAGCGAGGTGATGCCGAAGCCGTAGCCGAGCGCCAGGTCACGGCGGAACAGCGGCCGCAGCACCCGGGCGAGCTCCTCCAGGTCGGTGAGCCGGCCGCCGAGGTGGCGTGGCACGAACTCGGCGGCCAGCCCGGCCTCGGTGAGCAGCGCCTCGGTGGCCGCGGGCACCTCGCGGGCCTCGTCGGCCCGCAGCAGCGCCAGGTGGCCGTGCGGGTTGTCCGGGGCGAAGGGGTCCCCGAGCGCCGCCTCCAGCCGGGCGGCGCGCTCGGGCTCACCGATGGTCCGTGCGGGGGCGGAGGGGTCCCGCACGGAGGCAGTGGTGACAGCGGTGGCGGTCACAGGACGTGGACCGAGCCGAGGGCGTACTGGGCGGCGTGCCGCAGGACGGACAGGCCCGCCTTGCCGAGGGCCTCGCGCACGTGGCGCCCGGCGGTGACGGCGTCGACGCCCGGGCCGAGCACCTGCTCGATGTTCTCCTCGCAGAGCAGCACGTCGTGCCGGGTGGTCAGGTTGACGCCGGTCTCGTCCGGCTCGATCGACCACTCGCCGGCGTGCGCGGCGAGCAGCGGCGAGGTGCGGGTCTGCTTGTAGACGATGCGCTGGGCGGCGGGGAAACAGATCCGCACCGATTCGGTGCTGTGCACCGAGCCGTCCACCGACAGGCTGCCCATCGACATCACCTGCACGCCCGGTTCCGTCTCGATCAGTTCGAGGCGGTTGACGTGCGGCAGTTCGGCGGGCCAGTCCGTGGCCCGGTAGAGGAAGTCGAAGATCAGCTCGGCCGGCGCGTTGACGTGCACGGTGTCCTCGAAGGCCCACACCAGGTCGTCCAGGCGGGTCCAGCGCTCGGCCAGTTCGGCCAGCCGGTCCAGCTGGATGATGCTGTTGGTGGCGGTCGCCCGCTCGACCCAGGCCGCGGCGGCCGGGTCGTCGCCGATCACGGTGAAGGCGTGCTCCAGGGTCACCCGGCAGGAGTCGCCGAGCGGTGTGACGGTCCACAGCCCGCCCATCGACTCGATCGGGTGGGCGGGCAGGTCCATGGTGAACTCCACCCGCAGGCGCTCCACGTCCAGGCGCCGGCTGGAGACCCAGGACGTGATCCTGCCCTCCGCGGTGGCCCACATGCGCAACCGCTCCCGCGCCCCGTCGAAGTCGAGCTGCTCGACGTGGACGCAGGGCGGGAAGAACAACGGCCACCGGGTGGCGTCCGCGATGAGCCCGTACAGCACGCCGGCCGGGGCCGCCGCGCGTACTTCGTGGACGGTGCGGTGCACTCGCGCGTCCGACATGTTTCCCACCCCTCTCGTAGGGTCTCCGGCCTCTCCTGCTCGCCGACCGCTGGTCGGACACCGGCCGCTCGGACCCCTTCGGGTGGGACGCCGCCGGGCCGGACGGGCGTATCCCCGACCGGCCCGGGGGCCGCCCGTGCCGGTGTGCCGCACACCGGCAGGTCCGCCCGCCGTCCGCCGAGGGCCTGGGCAGGCACGCTCGGCGGCCCGCAGTCGGCGGCCGTCCCCAAGAGCCTGTCCGGAAACGCTCGTGATCCGGCCGGGGGCCGGTCGAGTCCCGGTGGAGCCGGTGGGAGCGTCGGCGCACCCCTTCGCGTCAAGCCCGTCCCGCTGCCGTTCCACCGCCGCTCGACCGGATTGCCACAGCTTTTCGAGTACCGCGGCGGACAGTGACCGCACCACGGCCCACCCACCCGCCGCCCGGCGGCCCGACCCTGAGGAGGCGACATGCGGGCTCCGACGCCGTGCGCCATGGTCCGCGCCGTCTGGCACGGCCTGGTGGTGCTCGGCCTGCTGCACGTCGGCGAGAGCGAACCGGAGGCCGGGCCCGCCTGGCTCCCGGCGCCCGACGCGCTGCCCCCCGGCCACCCCGAACGGCTGCGCCCCGACCTGCCGCTGACCGCCCTGGAGCGCCGGCTGCTGCGCGAGCTGCGCCGGCTGCCGGGAGCGAGCGGGCTGGTGTGAGCAGGCGGCAGGCGAGACCCCGGCACGGCCGGGTGTCCGCCGTGCCGCGCCCCGACGTGGTGCCGGCCCGCTGCCCGGTGGCCGGCGGGCACCACGAAGGGCGGCGGCCGTGATCGCCACCACGGCCGCCGCCCCTGTGTTGCCCCGCTCCCTCCGGTGCCCGCCCGACCGGGCCCCGGTGCGGTCCGCCCCGCCCCGGTCAGGCGTCCATCGCGCGGACCACCGCCGCCGAGTTGAAGCCGCCGCGCCCACGTGCCAGCACCAGGGCGGTGCGCAGGTGGGGCAGCCGCCGCGGGACCTCGGTCACCAGGTCCAGGCGGCAGTCCTCGGCGAGCTGGGCGGTCCCGGTGGTCGGCGGGATCACCTTGTCGCGCAGCGCCAGCAGCGCCGCCGCGACGTCCAGCGAGGCACCGCCGGCGCCGAGCCGCCCGGTCATCGACTTGGGTGCGGTCACCGGCACCCCGTACGGTCCGAACAGGGCGGTCAGCGCGGCCGCCTCGCTGCGGTCCGCGGCGGGCTCGCCGGCCGCGTCCGCGAACACCACGTCGACCTGGTCGGTGCTCACCCCGGCGTCGGCCAGCGCGAGTTCGGCGGCCTCCTTGAGCCGCGGGCGGTCCGGGCCGCCGTCGAAGGTGGCCGCGCACCCGGCCACCACGCCGTAGCCGACGGCCCCGCGGGCGGCGGCCGCCGCCGCGTCCTCCAGCACCAGCAGCGCCCCGCCCTCGCCGACCACGTGGCCGCAGGCGGCCCGGTCGAAGGGCAGGTAGGCGCGGTCCGGGTCGCCGACCGTGCTGAGCCGCCCGCTCGACAGATGGGCCACCCAGCCCCACGGGCAGAGCGCCGAGTCGACGCCGCCGGTGACCATCAGGCTGGCCCCCTTGCGGATCTCGCGGCGGGCCCGGGCCAGCGCGTCGATCCCGCCGGCCTGCTCGCTGACCATCGCGGTGCCCGGGCCGCGCAGCGCGTGGCGGATGGAGATCTGGGCGGTGCCGGCCGCGTGGAACCAGGCGAACGACTGGTAGGCGCTGACGTAGGTGGCGCCCTTGCCCCACAGCGCCTCCAGCCCGCGCTGGCCGAACTCGGTGCCGCCGGCGGCGCTGGCGGTGATCACGCCGGCCCCGTAGCCGGGCAGCGCGGCCGGGTCGGCCCCGGAGTCCGCCAGCGCCTCCTGGGCGACCACCAGGTTCAGCCGGGTGACCCGGTCGGTGGAGGGCAGCAGCCGGCTGGGGATGTGGTCCTCGTCGACGAAGTCGGCGATCTCGCCGGCGATCCGCACCGGGTAGCCGGAGGCGTCGAACCGGGTGATCGGGGCGATGCCGCTGCGCCCGGCCAGCAGCGCCTGCCACCAGGCCTCGGTGCCCAGGCCGTTGGGGGCGGCCACGCCGATGCCGGTGACCACCGCCCGGGCCGGATGGCGCTGGTCCTCGTCCTCGACCGGTTCCTCCAGCTCGTCCAGCTCCTGCTGCGGAGCCGGGATCGGCTCGCTCATGCCGCCTCCCTCAGGCGTGGGCGGGTCAGCACCGTCGCGGCGTGGAAGCCGCCGAACCCGCTGGCGACGCTGAGCACTGCGCTGGTGCGGTGCTCGCGGGCGAAGAGCGGGGTGTAGTCCAGGTCGCAGGTCGGGTCGGGCTGGTGCAGGTTGGCGGTGGGCGGCACGGTGCTGTGCTGGATGGTGAGCACGCTGGCCGCCACGTCCAGGGCGCCGGCCGCGCCGAGTGCGTGTCCGATCATCGACTTGATGGAGCTGACCGGGACCCGGCGGGCGTGCTCGCCCAGGCCCAGTTTGAAGGCGTGCGTCTCGTGCCGGTCGTTGTGCCGGGTGCCGGCGCCGTGCGCGTTGACGTAGTCGACGTCCACCGGGTTCAGCCGGGCCTCGTCCAGGGCGGCCCGGATCGCGTCCGCCATCTCCTGCCCGCCCGGGCGCAGCCCGGTCATGTGGTGCGCGCTGCTGTAGGTGGCGAAGCCGGACAGCTCCGCGTAGGCGTTGGCGCCGCGGCGGCGGGCGTGCTCCAGCTCCTCCAGGATCACCACGGCGGCGCCCTCGCCGAGCACGAACCCGTCGCGGGTGCGGTCGAAGGGGCGCGAGGCGGTGCCGGGCTCCTCGTTGCGCGGGCTGGTGAGCTGGATCCGGTCGAAGCAGGCCATCGCGATCGGGGAGATCGGGGCCTCGGCGCCGCCGGCGATCATCACGTCGGCGCTGCCCTCGCGGATCAGTTCGGCCGCGTGGCCGATCGCGTCCAGGCCGGAGGTGCAGCCGCTGGAGACCACGCCGGCCGGGCCCTGCGCGCCGCTGTCGCGGGCCACCACCGCGGCCAGCGAGCTGGGCACGAAGTAGTCGAAGAGGCAGTCGGCCGCCTTGGCGTGGTCCACCGCCCAGGTGTTGCCGTAGTCGCTGAGCAGCCCGTACTGGGTGGCCAGCCCGGTGACGCAGCCGACCGCGCTGCCCAGGCTCACCCCGCAGCGCAGCGGGCGGTCGTCGAGCACCTCGGTGAGCCCGGCGTCGGCGACCGCCTCACGGGCGCTGACCAGCGCGAACTGCGCCACCCGGTCCAGGCGTTCGGTGTCGGCGAGGTTGAAGCCGTGGGCCGCGGGGTCGAAGTCGACCTCGGCGGCGATCCGCGAGCGGTAGCCGGTGGCGTCGAAGAGGGTGATGTTGCGGGTCGCGGTGCGCCCGGAGGTCAGCAGCGCCCAGAAGTTCTTGATGCCCACCGCGCCGGGGGCGACCACGCCCACGCCGGTGATCACGACCCGCCTCATCGCACGCCCCCCACCGGCTGCGCGGCGACCAGCTCGCGGCAGGCCCGGCCGACCAGTTCGGCGAGCTCGGGGCCGTCGGCGAAGAAGTGGCCGCCGTCGACGGTGCGCGCCTCCACCGCCGCGTTGGTCCAGCCGCGCCACTCGGTGAGCGCCTGCGGGAACGCCACCGGGTCCTCGGTGCCGGCGAAGACCAGCACCGGCACGTCCACCGGCCCGCCGGTGACCGGGTCCAGCGCCGCCTCGCGCAGCGAGCGGGCCAGCCGCAGGTCGTCGCGGAGCACCGGCAGCACGCTGCGGTGCCACAGCCCGCCGGGCCGGGCGGCCTCGCCCTTGGGCAGCGAGCCCAGGTGGTCCAGCAGCGGCAGCAGCTGCGCGTCGGGCAGGTCGGCGGCCCGCACCAGGGCGGTCGCCACGTGCGGGGGCAGGCAGGCGCCCACCGCGAGGAAGAGCGGCGGCGGGGCGCCGGCGTCGTCCAGCGCCCGGGTGAGCGTGTAGGCGACCAGCGCGCCCAGGCTGTGGCCGTACAGGGCGTAGGGGCCGGATGCTGCCGCCCGGAGCAGTGGCGGCAGCAGGTCGGCGAGCAGCCCGGCGCGGTCGGTCACCCGGGTCTCGCGCCGGCGGCTGTCGCGGCCGGGCAACGGGAGGGTGGCCACCTCGACCTCGGGTCCCACCGCCGCCGGCCAGCGGCGGTAACTGGCGACGCCGGCACCCGCGTGGCCGAGGCAGTACAGCCTGACCGGTCGTGGGCCGACCGGTTGCGGGCGCACGTCGTCGACCGCCGTCCGAGAAGCCATCCTGGTCCTCCTTGAGGAGATGTCTGGTCGCCGTCCGCCGCGCGATGCGATGACCGCGGTGCAGCACCGGCCGCGGCACAGACGTCCGCAGGATGAGCTTCGTCGGATGACCTCGAACGGCCCTCGAACTCAGGCCGCGTACAGGTCGAACGTGGAGGTCCGGCGCGGTCCGGCCACCACGTCCAGGCGCGGGTCGACCGCGAGCATCGCCTGGTGCATCCGCTGCAGCTGGGGGGAGGGCTCGACGCCGAGTTCCTCGATCAGCCGCTGGCGCAGCCGGCGGTAGACGTCGAGCGCGGAGGCCTGTCGTCCGGAGCGGTAGAGGGCCACCATCGCCTGCGAGTGCAGGCCCTCGTGCTGCGGGTGACGGGCGACCAGGTCGGTGAGCTCGGCGAGGAGTTCGGCGTGTCGCCCGAGCCGCAGATCCGCGTCGATCCGGCGTTCCCGGGCGACGAGTCTGCTCTCCTCGAGGCGCATCACCTCGATCTCCAGGATCGGTCCCACCCGCACGTCGACCAGGGCCGGTCCCTCCCACAGGTCGAGCGCCTCGCGCAGCCGCGCGGCGGCGAAGTCGTCCTCGCCGTCCTCGAAGGCCTGCCGGCCCTCGGCCACCAGGCGCTCGTAGGCATAGACGTCGACGGCCTCGCTGGGGATCTGCAGCAGGTAGCCGCCGTACCGGGTGGCCAGCACGTCCTTCACCGAGCCCGGGACGTCCGGGCCCATGGCGGTGCCGAGCAGTCGGCGCAGCTGAAGGATGTAGGTCTGGAGCGTGGTCAGCGAACTCTGCGGCAGGTCGGATCCCCAGATCTCCTCCATCAGGGTGGGGACCGGGACGACTCGGCCGGGGTACAGGGCGAGCAGCGCCAGGATCTGGCGGGGCTTGCCCGCGGTGGGAACGATGGACATGCCATTGACTTCGGCGTTCAACGTGCCCAGGACTTTTATCTTCATGGGTTCCCCCTCTGCGCCGTTGTCGGACGCCGTTGGTTCCGAGCCGCTGTTCGATTCCTCAGACTGTCGCCCCCGAGCAATTTCTGCCACTGCCTAAGCCGGCAGGCAAGGGAACAATAACCCCTTCCGATCCGCCCACCAGGGTCGCTCTAGCAATTCTTGAGAACTTCTCGGAAGTATCCTGACGTCGCACTGATATACGGCTGACAAAGGGACCCGGGACCACGGTGGCCGGGTTCTGCCCTGTTGCCACCGGGCCGCGGCTGTTAGCTTTCGAGCCATGGCGGTGGAACTCGACGGGGTCGACACGGACCCGTTCACCAGGGGAGTGCTCGTACGCCTGGCCGAGTCCGGCCGTCCGGGCGGAGCTGTCGCCCGCCCCGACTTCCTGCCGGAGCTGCCCGACCGGGTCCTGCTGGACCTGCTCAGCTGCTACCACCGGCAGGGCGGCCCGGCCGGCGTTCCGGTGGCCGCCTTCGATGCGGCCTGAATCCGCCCTGAATCCTCCTCGAGGAACCTTCCACGACCCCCTGCGATCCGCTGGCGAATACCGGCGGGCGGACCGCGCCGGGGCTACTCTCGGCCGCGGGCGGGAATGAACCGCGGCAATTCACCGGGAGACGCCGGGACGCCGTGCCGGCCGGCCGCGGTTCCGCCGAAATTCCCGGTGTGAGGATGAGATGGAGTTCCGGATTCTGGGGTCCGTCCAGGTCTACGACGAACGCGCCGACCTGCGGATCGTGCCCACCGGCGCCAAGCAGCGGGCCCTGCTCGGGGCGCTGGTCGTGAAGGCCGACCAGGTCGTGCCCGCGGACCGGCTCGTCGACGAACTGTGGGGCGAGCACCCGCCGGCCAACGCGGCCAACGCCCTGCAGGCCCACGTGGCCAGGCTGCGCCGGCTGCTGCCGCTGCCGGCCCCGGGCTCGGGCGAGGCGCACCACGAGTGGTTGGTCACCCGCCCGCTGGGCTACGTGCTGCGACTGGACCGCACCGACACCGACGCGCGGCGCTTCCTGCGGCTGGCCGCCGAGGGCCGTACCCTGGCCGCCGCCGAGCCCGGCCGGGCCAGCGAGGTGCTGCGCACGGCCCTGGCGCTGTGGCGCGGCCCCGCCCTGGAGGGCTGCGGCCGCGGCACCATCTGCTCGGCCGAGGCCTCGCTGCTGGAGGAGAGCCGACTGGCCGCCCTGGAGACGCTCTACGACGCCTGCCTGCGGGCCGGCCGCACCGGCGGCGTCGCCGGCGAGCTGGAGGAGCTGACCACCGCGCACCCGCTGCGCGAACGGTTCTACGAGCTGCTGATGGCCGCGATGTACCAGGGCGGCCGCCAGGCGGAGGCGCTGGGCGTCTACGACCGGGCCCGGCGCCGGCTGCTGCACGACCTGGGCGTCGAGCCGGGCCCGGCGCTGCGCGGCCGGATGGAGGCGATCCTGCACCAGCAGGACCCCGGCGCGGTGCTGGCACCGGCCGACCGGGCGGCCCCCGCGGCGCCCGGTCGACTGGAGGAGGAGGTCGGGGTGCTGCGCGCCGAGGTGGTGCGGCTGCGCCGGCAGTTGGAGCGGCTGGCCCTGGAGCACCAGGACCTGCTCGGCCGGGTGGAGCGGTTGACCGCACGGGAGGCGGCGAGCGGCTGAGGGCCGCTGCCGGTCCGGGTTCGTCCTGGGGTGCACCGGCCGGCTCCTTGTCTGCTCTGCCCGGGTCAGCGGGTGACCAGGCGCCGCGGTGCGGGCTGGGCCGGGGCGGCTTCCGGCCGGGTGGTCAGGATCGAGCGCTGCAGCCGGCCGAGCGCCGCGGAGGGCTCCAGGCCGAGCTCCGAGACCAGGGTGGCGCGCAGCCGCTGGTAGACGTTGAGCGCCTCGCCGCGCCGGCCGGAGCGGTGCAGGGCGAGCATGAACTGGCCGTGCAGGCTCTCGTGCATCCGGTACTGGTTGACCAGCACGGTCAGCTCGGAGAGCAGTTCGCGGTGGCGCCCCAGTCGTAAGTCGGCCTCGATGCGCTGGTCGAGCGCGCACAGCCGGGCCTCCTCCAGCCGCTTGCTCTCCATGGCGATCCGGCTGCCGGCGTGGATGTCGGCCAGGGCCGGGCCGGTCCACAGTGCGAGCGCGTCGGCCAGGCGGCGGGAGGCGCCGCTGTAGTCCTCGGCGTCCATGGCGCGGTAGCCGGCGCCGGCGCGCCGTTCGAACTCGCGGTAATCAAGGGTGCCGCCGCGGGTCTCCAGCCGGTAGCCTCCAGGCAGGGTGACCAGAATGTCCTTGGCCGTGCAGCGCTCGTTCTCGCCGTGGGTGAGCGCCTCGGCGATCAGTTCGCGCAACTGCAGGATGTAGGTCTGCAGGGTGGTCCGGGCACTGCGCGGAGGAGCTGCACCCCACAGCTCCTCGGTCAGCGTCGAGACCGAGACGACCTGGTCGGCGTGCAGGGCGAGGAGCGCCAGGACTTGTCGCGGCTTGGGGGCCGTCGGCGTGATCGAGACTCCGTTCTCACGCACCGATAGCGCGCCCAGGACTTCGATGTCCATGTCTCCCCCAATGGGTGTCTGCGAGCCGGAACCCGGCCGCTGCGGAGCGCCCGTCGCCGGGCATCCCGCGAGGCTAAAACCGCACTGGTCTATAAAAAAACGGCACAGTCGGTTTGTCAATCCTCAAGCACTACTGGGCTGCTCGCGTGGCGGTCTCTCCAGTGGATCGAAGACGCCAAGTCCATGACAAGTAGTGCTCGATCGGCCCCACGGGCACCACGAAACAGCCCGGCCACCGCTGGTGAGCGGTGGCCGGGCCGGGGTGGTGGCGGCCGCCTGAGCGGCCGTCACGTCGGAAAAAGAGACTAGTTGGTCGGTATTGTTGGCCCGCTGGCGACGGCGGTCGGCCTGGGCAGCAGGTCCGGCGCGGCGAGCGTGGGCAGCAGCACCTGCCAGAACCGGGCGACGGTCTCCGGGAAGAGCCAGTCGGCCTTGCGGGAACTGAGCACCTCCAGGCCGACGGTGCCGGCCACCACCGCGGTGGCGGCCCCGTCGGGCACCACCTCGGGGCGCAGTTCGCCGTCCTCGCCGGCCCGCTGCAGCACCTGCTCGATCCAGCGCTGCCACTGCTCGCGCAGGTCGATCCGCGGCGTGCGGGCCGGATCGCTGCAGAGCTCGAACCCGGCCCGCAGCACCGGGTCCTCGCTCAGCACGTGGGCGAGCCGGTGGGTGGCGTCCACGAGCCGCTGCAGGCTGCTTCCCGCGGCGGCCTGCGGGGTGTCCCGGGTGAGCGCCTGGAGCTTGGTCAACGCGGCCTCCTCGACCGCATCCGCCAGCGCGGCTTTGCTGGCGAAGTGGAAGTGCAGCGCACCGCTGCTCACCCCGGCCGCTCTGCTGATCGTGGTGAGCGAGGCGATGGTGTAACCGTCGCGCTGGAACAGCTCGGCCGCGGCCCTGACCAGGGACTCCCGGGTGCGCAACGCACGTTCCTGTTTGACCATTGGTGCTCCGTTACTGCGGTGGGTTGCCGTGCTTGCGGGAGGGCACGTCGACGTGCTTGTTGCGGAGCATGGCGAGGGACCGGATGAGGACATCGCGGGTCTCGGCGGGGTCGATGACGTCGTCGACCAGGCCGCGCTCGGCGGCGTAGTACGGGTGCATCAACTCGTTCTTGTACTCCTTGACCATCTGGGCCCGCATCGCCTCGGGGTCCTCGGCCTCGGCGATCTGCCGCCGGAAGATCACGTTGGCGGCACCCTCGGCGCCCATCACCGCGATCTCGTTGGTCGGCCAGGCGAAGGTCAGGTCGGCGCCGATCGACTGGGAGTCCATCACGATGTAGGCGCCGCCGTAGGCCTTGCGCAGGATCAGCGAGATCCGCGGCACGGTGGCGTTGCAGTACGCGTACAGCAGCTTGGCGCCGTGCCGGATGATGCCGCCGTGCTCCTGGTCGACGCCGGGCAGGAAGCCGGGCACGTCCAGCAGGGTGATGATCGGGATGTTGAAGGCGTCGCACAGCTGCACGAAGCGCGCCGCCTTCTCACTCGCCTCGATGTCCAGCACCCCGGCCAGCGCGGCGGGCTGGTTGGCCACGATGCCCACCACCGAGCCGTTCAGCCGCCCCAGGGCGCAGATCACGTTGCGCGCCCAGCGCTCGTGGACCTCCAGGTACTCGCCGTCGTCGACGATCTCCTCGATCACCTTGGCCATGTCGTACGGCCGGCTGCCGTCGGCCGGCACCAGGTCGAGCAGGACCTCCGAGCGGCGGGTCTGCGGGTCGCTGCACGGCACGCACGGCGGGTACTCGCGGTTGTTCTGCGGCAGCAGCGAGAGCAGGTAGCGGACCTCGGCGATGCAGGTCTGCTCGTCGTCGTAGGCGAAGTGCGCCACGCCCGAGGTGCCGGCGTGCACGTCGGCGCCGCCCAGGCCGTTCTGGCTGATCTCCTCGCCGGTCACCGCCTTGACCACGTCCGGGCCGGTGATGAACATCTGCGAGGTCTCGCGGACCATGAAGACGAAGTCGGTCAGCGCCGGCGAGTAGGCCGCACCGCCCGCGCACGGGCCCAGCATCACCGAGATCTGCGGGATGACCCCCGACGCTCTGGTGTTGCGCTGGAAGATGCCGCCGTAGCCGGCCAGCGCGGAGACGCCCTCCTGGATCCGGGCGCCCGCGCCGTCGTTCAGCGAGACCAGCGGCGCACCGGCCGAGATGGCCATGTCCATGATCTTGTGGATCTTCTGCGCATGCGCCTCGCCCAGCGCGCCACCGAAGATCCGGAAGTCGTGCGCGTACACGAAGACCGTCCGGCCCTCCACCGTCCCCCAACCGGTGATCACACCGTCGGTGTACGGCTTCTTGTTCTCCAACCCGAAGCCCTGGGCGCGATGCCGGCGCAGCTGCTCCACCTCGTTGAACGAGCCCTCGTCCAGCAGCAGCTCGATCCGCTCACGCGCCGTCAGCTTGCCCTTGGCGTGCTGCGCCTCGGTGGCCTTCTCACTGGGCCCGCTGACGGCCTGTGCCCGGACCGCGTGCAGCTCGGCCACCCGGCCGTGCGCGTCCGTCGTTTCGACGGCGGCCCGAGAAAGGTCATCAACAACGGTCATGACTTGTCCCTCCCTCTCGGTGCGGCCCTGGTCGTTAGTCCTCACAGTAACAAACCACCCATGCGGTTTGACTAGGAGGGGAACGTGGCTCGCACGCGATCTGTTGGATAAACGCCTACGCGGAAACCGTTCTGCGGGCGTTTAGCGCCAGTGGTACGGCGAGCGGTAGGTTTGGGCCGCCAGCTCGGGCCGCCATCGCGGCACCTCCGAGGCTTCGCGATCACCGTCCGACTCTCCCCGGCCGGCCAGCACCGCGTGCAACACCGCAACGACCACGGCAAGTTCCTCGTCACTGGCCCGTCCACGCTCGACCCTGAGCGCGAGGTTCCCGGTCTCCGACCCGCTCATATCGCCTCCTCCGGCCTCCGCACACCGTCCGCCACGGGGCTATAGAGGTGCTTCAGGTCCACTCGAGAAACGACGACCCGGAGGTAGCGGCTCCATAGCAAAAAACCGGTTGGTCAGTATCTTTGCGGTGGACGTCCACCTCACCTTCCGTCACCGCGGCCCAAGGGGAGCCATGCCTGCGAGCACGATCCACACCGAGCTCAGCACCGCCGTTCAGCACCCCGCCCCGCTCGGGGTAGTCCCGAAGGAACTGGTTCACCGCGACAACGCTGCCGAGGTCCTCCTGACCGGTTGGCAGCGCCAGGATGCCGACCGCTTCACCGTCACCGCCCTGTGGCCCCGCGGCCACAGCTTCTTCACCTCGGTCGACAACGGCTCCTACGACCCGCTGCTGATCGCCGAAACGATGCGTCAGCTGTGCATCCTGCTGCCGCACACCGAGTTCGGGGTTCCGCTCGGTCACCACTTCCTGCTGCAGGGCCTGAGAGTGACCGTCCAGCCGCAGTGCCTGCGCATCGACGAGACTCCCGCACAGCTCGACATCGAGGTCACCGGCTCCGGGATCGAGCAGCGCCGCGGCGTGCTGACCGAAGGCCGTTTCCAGGCGGTCTTCCGGCGCGCCGGCGAGGTGGTGGCGACGGCGGCGATCGACCTGTCGATCCTGAGTCCGGGTGTCTACCAGCGCGTGCGCGGCGGCCGGAACCAGCAGATCAGCGCGGCCTCCCGGTCCCTGCTGGCCCCTGGGTACCAGCCGCAGACGGTGGGCCGGGTGGCCGACATGGACGTGGTCCTGGCGCCCGACAGGGAGCAGGACAAGTGGCAGGTGCGGGCCGACGCCCGGCACCCCATCTTCTTCGACCACCCGCTCGACCACGTGCCGGGCATGTTGCTGCTCGAGGCCGCCCGTCAGGCGGCGGCCCGCCTCATGGGACGCTCTTCGCTCCAGCTCTTCGGCATCGGTGGCGAGTTCCACCGGTACGTCGAGTTGGACGCCCCCTGTGTGGTGGAGGCCAGGCACTTCCCCCAGCAGCGGCCGGGGGACAAGCAGATCGTGATCGTGACCGGCCACCAGCACGGGGAGCTCTGCTTCAACGTCACCGTCTCGGCGGCCCAGGGCGCCCGCTGAGTGTCGCTCGGCGCGAGCGCCGGGTCGGGACGCAACAGTCAGACTCAGGCCAGTCCACACGCACTGATCAGGGGGAACGTGCGATGGCACATGCTCATGGATCGTTGGCCGGGAAGTCCATCCTCATCACCGGGGCGACCAGCGGGATCGGCGAGGCGGCGGCGCGGGTGTTCACCCGGCGCGGAGCCCGCGTGGTCCTGGTGGCCCGCCGGGAGGACCGGCTGAAGACGCTCGTCGACGAGATCCGGTCCGCCGGCGGGCAGGCCGTCCAGGCCGCGGGGGACGTGCGGGACTCCGAACACATGGCCCGGGCCGTGGCCCTGGCGGCGGAGGCGTTCGGGCGGCTGGACGCGGCGTTCAACAACGCCGGCACGGTGGTCGACCGCTCGCCGCTGCACCTCGTCGACGACTCGGCCTTCGACACCGTCATGGACACCAACGTGCGCGGTGTCTGGAACTGCATGCGCCACGAGATCGGCGCGATGCTCACCACCGGCGGCGGGGCGATCGTCAACACCAGCAGCGTGGCCGGCCTGGTCGCCACATCCGCCGGTGCCCCGTACATCGCCTCCAAGCACGCGGTGATCGGCCTGACCAAGTCGGCGGCGGTCGAGTACGCCGCTCAGGGCATCCGGGTCAACGCGATCGCCCCCGGCCTCGTCCGGTCGGAGATGACCACCGACTGGTACGCCCGCTACCCGCAGACCAAGGAGCGGAGCGCCGCGAGGGCGCCCCAGGCCCGGATGGCCGAGCCGGAGGAGGCCGCCGAGGCCGCCGCATGGTTGTGCAGCGACGAGGCCTCGTTCGTCACCGGCGCGACCCTCTCCGTCGACGGTGGTGCCACCACGTGGTGAGGGGCCGTGCGGTGGGCTGAGTGGGGCCACCCCGCGGGGTGGCCCCACTCAGCCCACCGCCTCCTCGGCAGCCGCGTCGATCTCCATCTGGGCGTACACGCGCGCCCCGCGGTCCTCGGACATGTCCAGCCTCCCGAGGACCGCGGGTACCGCGACCGAGGGCATGATGTGTTGGAAGAACACGGCGATCCGGTGCTCGAAGTCCCCGAGGGCGTGCTCCAGTTGCGAGAAGATCTGCGCCCCGTTGAACGACGTGAGCACGAGCTCCGCGGTCTCGCGCGGCTCCACGTGGGCCAGGGCCTCGCCCCGGGCCTGCGCCTCGACGATCCGTCCCTCCAGCACCTCGATCCATGCGGGCCAGGCGCTGCCGTACTGCTTGCGGCCCTTCGGATCCTGCGAGAGCCGGGCTCCGGCGCGCAGCATCGGGTCGTACGGCAGCCGGTGGGCGACCACCATGACCACGTCCACCAGCTCCTGGAGCTTGAGGTCCCGTGGTGGCAGGGCCAGCGCCGTCTGGACGTCCAGGACCCCCCGGGCCAGGGCTTCCTTGGAGTCAAAGTGGAAGTAAAGGGCGCCCTTGGTCACACCGGCAGCCTTGAGGATCTCCGAGACCTTCGCGGCGGCGTACCCGTCCTCGGCGAACACCGTGGCGGCTGCTTCCAGAACCGCACGGTGGGTCCGGATTGCACGCTCCTGTCGTGCCACGAGACCTCCTATGCCTAACTAAAGAAACCGTCTAGATGGTACCTTAACCGTCCCGATCAACTTTGTGACACCACTTGCCTCACCATTCGGACATGACTCCGCGCGTCCGTGACAGCAAGTAGTCAGCAAGCCGCTGAGAGCCGCACAACGGGTCCGGTTCCGGACCAGGGCGGGGGAGCCCAGGCTTGCTCAGTAGGGCCAGGAAACCAGCTCTGG
Source organism: Kitasatospora sp. LaBMicrA B282 (assembly GCF_050325825.1). NCBI lineage: Bacteria > Bacillati > Actinomycetota > Actinomycetes > Kitasatosporales > Streptomycetaceae > Kitasatospora > Kitasatospora sp. LaBMicrA B282. The sequence continues at coordinate 9,518 of NZ_JBNQTI010000118.1, read as the reverse complement.
CACGGGGTCAGACACGAGGGGGGTTGCACCATGACCGGACCACTGAACCAGCTCAAGGCCGCTGCCGTGAACATCGACGGCGTGATCCTTAACGACACCTTCAGCCCGGTGATCCACCACTTCGTCACCAGCCGGGGTGGTCGGTACTCCGCCGAGGTCGAGCGCCGGGTCTTCTCCCAGCGGCGGGCCGAGGCAGCCGCGGCCATCGCCGAGGCCGCCGGGCTGGACTGGCCACTGGAGCAGGTCCTGGAGGTGTACTTCCAGGAGCGGGCCGAGTACCTGGAGCGCCACCCGAACCGGATCCTGGACGGCGCCCTCGACCTGGTCGGGCGGCTACGCGCGCTCGGCCTGCGCACCGTCTGCTACGGCGGCCTGGACCGGACCCACTTCGACCAGCACCTCGGCGCCCACGCCGAGCTCTTCGACGAGCCGCAGTACGTCTGCACCAACGACTTCCGCCCGGGGGTCAGGGAGATCGTCACCGAGGTCTTCGGGCTCGACTACGCCGAGGTGCTCTTCATCGACGACGTGGCCGCCGTGGCCGAGCACGCCAAGGCCCTGGGCGTCCCGTTCGTCGGCCACCCCTCGGACTTCGAACTCGGCCACCAGCGGCAGCTCATGAACGAGGCGGGCGTGCAGCACGTCGTGGCGTCGCTGGACGCCGTCGACGAGCCGTTGCTGCGCGCCCTGGACGCGGCGGCCGCGAGCGGCGACCTCTGGCCCTGACGGATGCACGCCCCCGGCGCCCGCACGTGCCCGGGCGCCGGTGAGCGAGAGCCTAGACCGCCGCCGACAGCGGCCGCCCCTCCGAGCGCTCCGTCTTGCGCCCCTTGCTCCCCGGCGCCAGCGAGAGCGTGTCCACCGCCTCCGCCGGCGCCCCGGTGGCGTACAGCCCGTCCGGGTCGGTGTCCCGGTCGTGCGGCAGCAGCCAGAACACCCGGCGGCGGAAGGTGCCCGAGGAGGGCGAGGGCTTGGCCTGCGGGCCCAGCAGGGCGTAGCCGACCATCCGCCCGTCGCGGTGGTAGGCGGGCTTGCCCCGGCGGGTGGGCAGCCGGTCCAGGCTCTGGCGGACGTAGTCGAGCCGGGTGATGTCCTCCAGCCAGACCAGGTCGATCTCGTGACTGATCTCGTCCTCACCGATGAGCGCGCTCATGCAGTCTCCTCGTGTGCGAGCAAACCGATGCCCGGGTAGTACTTGCGCTGGTTGGACAGGATCATTCCCCTGGGGGACTCCAGTCCCACCACCTCGCGGACGCGCGCCGCGAAGGCCCGGGAAGACAAGGCCGGTGCGCCCTCATTGTGGCACCAGCTCTTGTAGGCCGCGTAGAGCTGGGCCTGTTCGGCTCGCGAGCCCGGGTCGAGCCGGCAGTTCTCGCCGAGGAAGCGTCCGGTGTGGTCCTCGGTCTCGGCGTAGGCGGTGGTGGCGATCCGGACCCGCTCGGGGCCGGTGAGGTCCCGGTCGCCGCCCAGGTAGCGGCGGGCGCCCTCGATCAGCCAGTTGATGATGCCAGGGCCCTCCTCGCGGACCAGGATGTCCGCCAGGTTGTCGATCTTGCGGTCGTCGGAGACCACCCGCTCGAACGGGATCAGCCGCATCCGCCGCCAGAACGCGAAACCGCCGGTGCCGACCTCGGGGCGGTGGTTGCCGAGCAGCCACAGTTTGTGGGTCGGCTCGAAGCTGAAGAAGTCCTGGCGCATCCGCCGGGCCTTGATCCGGTCGCCGCCGGTGAGCAGCTTGACCCGGGCCTCGTCGAACCGGTCGCCGGGCTTGACCTCGCTGCACACGATCACCCGCCGGCCGTGCAGCTCGGCCAGGTCGGTCGGGTGGCCCTCGTACGGACGGGCCATCAGGAACCCGGGCGGCGCGGCGTCGGCGTAGTCCCCGAGCAGCTTCATCAGCACGTCCAGCAGCACCGACTTGCCGTTCTTGCCGGAGCCGAACAGGAACGGCATCACCTGGCCGCCCACGTCCCCGGTGACCGAGTAGCCGAGCAGCAGCTGCAGGAAGCCGATCATCTCGCTGCCCTCCGGCCCCTCGCCGAAGGTGTCGGTCAGGAACCGGTCCCAGCGCGGGGTGTCCATCGCCTGCGGGGCCGCGGTGGTCGAGCGCGAGTGGAAGTCCCGCACCGGGTGCGGGGCGCGGATCGCGCCGGTGCGCAGGTCGACGATGCCGACCGGGGTGCACAGCGCGTACGGGTCGGCGTCCAGCAGGGTGGCGTTGAGCACCATGCCCGGGGCCGTCCTGGCCTGCGCGAGCATGGCGTTGATGCCGCTGGTGCTCAGTGCCCGGCGGCGGTGCAGCTGCAGTTCCTGGACCGAGTGCCGGCCGCTGGGGTCGTTGAGCGCGATGGCCTCGGCGAGGTCGCCGGCGGCCCACAGCACGGTGTCGTCCTCGTCGAGCTGCCAGCGGGTGCCGGCCCAGCGGTACCAGCCCAGGCCGGGGACGTGGCGGTAGTCGTTGGCGTACAGCTTGACGAAGAGTTTGGCGTTGCCCCGGTCGCTGAGGGTGTCGGGCAGCAGCCCGTCCGCGGTGACCTCGGGTGCGCTCGCAGCCGGGCCGGCCACGGACGCACCTGCGGACGGGCCCGGGGAGGCCCCCGCAGCCACACTCACGGCCCCGTTCACGGGCAGAGCCTCGGGCACCCCCACCGGCGCCCCCGCAGCACCGTTCACCGGCCCGCCCACGGCCCCTGACGGGGGCACCGACGCCGGCGCCGGGAGCACAACACCCGCCGGCGGCGTCAACGGGGTCTGCTGGGCCAGGATCTGGGCCGCCACCGCCTGCGCGTCGAAGTCGACCAGGCTCTTCTCGGTGGTCACGGGCGGCTCGCCGGGATCAGCGGCCGGCGGACACCGGCGTCCAGCCCGCTGCGGATGATCGCCGTGCTGCGCCGCTGCTGCCCGGGGCGGGCGTGCCGGGCAGCCTGCTGCAGGGCGTCCTCGGCGGCCGCGGCGGTGAGCAGCCCGGCGGCGACCAGGCCGCCGGCGGTGTAGGCGGCCCGGTTGAGCTTCTCGGAGAACGCGGCGCCCTCGGCCACGGCGGCGCAGTCGGCCACCGCGGCGAGCATGGCCGCCAGCACCGGGTGGTGGTGCGCGCCGGGTCGGGGCGTGCGGGCGGTGGCGGCCGCGACCGCCTGGCGGGCCCGCGGGGGGACCAGGGAGACGCCGGTGGCGGGCCCCTGGGTGGGCGTCAGGTGCCCGGTGCGGGCGAGCTCGTCCGCCAGCCAGGCGGGCAGCGGCGCGGGCTCCCGGACGGCTCCCACGGGCTCGTAGCGGCCTGCCGTGGTCCGGTGGCCCGGCGCGACGATGTAGCCGCCCTGGGCCCGGACGTCGACCTGCCAGGCCAGCGCGCGGCCCGCGCCGGAGCCGCTGGAGCACTGCCACCCGTGGCCCCGGTACCAGACGTGCAGCCCGCCGGAGGGGGTGCGCACCCGCAGCGTGGACTCGTCGTGCGCGGGGTGCGGCCGGTTCCGCAGGGCCGCCAGCACGCCGAGGGTGTGGAAGCCGTTGGCCAGCCCGGTGAGGTCCACCGCCTCGCCCACCGGGATGCCCGGCAGCAGGCGGTCGCGGTCGGGCAGCGGCTGGGGGTGCGCGTCGATGTCGATGACCACCAGCCCGGCCGGCCCGCAGGAGACACCCACCCCGTGCTCGGGGTGCTCGCCCCACCAGCGCTCGATCCGGGCCGGGTCGAGGGTGGCCGCGTGGAACCCGTGGCAGCGGCCCCCGGTCCGCAGGCAGGCGCAGCCCTGGCGGGTGTGGCCCACCTGCCGGCAGGCCGCGCAGTTGCGCACCGGGGTCTTGCGGCCGGCCGCCAGCGGGTGGACCGGCCAGCCGCGGGCAGCACACCAGCGGGCGGTGGCCAGGGACCGGCCGAGGCCTGGGTTGCTGTGCGAATCATGCAGCTCGGCAGCCATTCCAACCCCCCGTCAGCGACCCAAGCGACTCAATGACGGACTTACAGTAGCGAAACAGTGAGACGGAGAGTACCGGCCGTTACTAGAACACCTGAAGCTTTCGGGCCCGGCCCGCCTCACCCTCCGCCCGCGTGTCCGTCCCGCGGCAAACTCCGCCCCAGCGACTGAAATCTCGGCGGCAGCGACTCAGCGACTTTCGGTCGCTGGCTCAGTAGCTCGACAGAACTGCAGGTCAGACCAGGTACAACAGCCAAAACAGCGACTGAAGCGACTCAAGCTCTCTATCTATGACGCACACACGCACCCGCGCACACGCGCTTTGCGTCTCATAGATAGGACCTTGAGTCGCTTCAGTCGCTGTTTCGCCCTCCGCGCGGCTCTGACCTGCTGCTTCGCTCAGCGACTGAACGGCGACCGAGTCGCTCCGGTTCAGTCGCTGTCCGGGCCCTCGAGGTCACCGGAGACCCCCTCCGCTCGGTCCGAAGGGTCTTGAGCGGCTCGGCAGTCACCCTGTAGCCCGCTCCGAGCCGACCCCGTTCACCAGGCAAAACGCCCCGATCCCCGGCTCCGGGCCAGGCTGTGGAGTAGACCAGCTAAGACTGTGTTCGAATCCCATTTCGGGGCCGTCAACACGCAAACGCACAACGGCCGATTTACTCACCCTCTCGAGGGATACCCACCAGGAGTCGGTTGACGAATTTGTCACCTTTTGGTTGACCGGCCGTTCACTCACACGAGCTACCGTGGGATCTTCTGATCAGTCCTATGATCAGCCTCTCGAACAGCGCCTGACCGGCCGTCGGCCGCCCGTCCGGGTCATTCGAACACCGTCCGCACCGGGCTGCGGAACCCCTCGCAATCGTCACGATGAGTGACCGCCAGATGGCTCACCGCTGCCACGTCCGGGGCCGCAACGAACCAACAACCCGTTGATCGGTTGTTCCCGGCTACCCTGCACCCATGGCCTTCGAACCGAGTCCGGCAGCCCAGCGCTACGCGGATGCCCAACAGCGCCTGGCCGGGCTCCGGGACCGGGCCGACCTCGCGGAGGCGGAACCCGGTTGGGAGCCGGCCCACCGGCTGTGGGAGTCCTCCGCGGTGCTGAGCAAGCTGCTGGGCGCCGGCGCGCGGGCCGGACAGCCGCAGGCCGAGATCAGCGTCGACGAACTGGGCGCGGCGCTGGCCGTCTTCGAGGAGTTGCGGATCCGGCTGGACGAGCTGGAGTGTCAGGTGATCATGGAGGCCCGCCGCCGGGGCCTGGAGTGGCAGCAGATCAGGGACGAGCAGGGGCTGCGCTCCCCGCAGGCCGCCGCCCAGCGCTACCAACGGCTGATGACCCGCCTCGAGGAGATCCGCCAGGGCGTGCGCTAGCCGGCCCTCCCGGCCCGCGACGACCCGTCAGCCAGACCGAGCACCAAGCACCGAGTTAACAAGCACCAAGGAGAGACCGCGCGATGACCGGGACCCCGGACGCGATCGACGCCCTGCTGGGCCCCGGCCCCCGCCGGGCGGTCCCGCTGCCGTCCCCGGCCGAACGCGAGCGGCTGCGCGGTGCCTACGGGCTGACCAAGACCGAGACCGCCAAGGCGCTCGGGGTCAGCAGCACCACCTTCGGCGCCTGGGAGGCGGGGCGGCGCGAGCCGCAGGGCGAGGCCCGGGTGGCCTACGCCCGGCTGCTGGACGGGATCGCCGCCCGGCTGGCCGAGACCTCGCCCACCGAGGCCCCGCCCGCCGGCGCTTCCCTGGCCGACGATTCCCTGACCGACACGTCGCCGGCCGAGCCCCTGACAGCCCCTCAGCAGGCTCCGGCTTCCCCGCCCCCGCCTGGCGTCGCCCTGCTGGACGAGACCCCGCAGGGTGAGCTGGTCCTCGAGGCCCCCGCGCCCTGCATCCGCTGCGGCCGCCCCACCCCCTACCGCTCCGGCGGCCGCCCGCTGCACGCCGGCGACTGGTGCACCCCGACCCCGCAGCCCCAGGACCCCACCGAGCCCGCCACCGAAGCCGCCACCGCCGCCCCCACTCCCGCCGAAGCCCCGCCGGCCCAGCCCCCCGCTCCGTCCCCGGCCCCTCTCCAGGCCCCACAGGCACCCCGCCGCCAAGCCACCCGCCCCGCCGCCCCCCGCCAACCCCCCGCCCGCCCCCGCCGCGCCCCGGCCAAGGCGGCCCCGGCCCCCGACTGGGAGCAGGCCGCCGCCGCCCGCTTCCCCACCGGCCCGCTCGCCGTGATCGACGTCGCCCCCGACGGCCGGGAGCTGCTCGAGTACCTGGTCGACGGCAGCGCCCACCCGGTCCCGGCCAGGACCCTGCCCGCGCTGGTCGGCTGGGCGCTGGAGGCCGGACTGGGCTCGCCCCGGCTGCACCGCTACGGCAAGGACGGCGACCCGCTGCTGGTGCTGACCGACGCGGCCGCCACCGAGCTGGGCCTGCCGCCGGCGGGCAAGGACGAGAAGAAGGACTACGTCCCCCGCCTGGGCCGCCTCGCCGCCGGCCACCGGGTCGTCAAAGCGCTGGCCCGCGGCGGGTGGCAGCTGACCCAACGCGGTCTCGGCCCGTGGGCCCGGGTCTACCGCGAACCCACCGGCGGCCGGCGCGAGTGCGTGCAGCTGTGCGTGCCCATGTGGGGCGCGCTCGAACTGGGCGGCTGGCAGTTCCCGGCCGGGCTGGGCGCGGGCGACCTGGCCCGGCTGCTCGGCGCCTACGCGACCCGGGTGATCACCCCGCGCGGTTCCACCGCGGTCTCCGGGCTGGAGCTGATGACGGCGCTGCGCCCGCCGACCCGGGCGGTGCGCACCGAGTCCGGCTGGGTCTCCGCGCCGGTCGACGGCTCGCTGCACCAGGCGGTCGACGCGGCGCCGCCGGAGGTGCCGGCCGAGCACCCGCTGGCCGAGGGGCGCGGCAGCGAGGCCGACCAGGTGCTGGCCGAGGAGGCCTGGGACTGGTTCCGCCCGCTGGACCAGGTCGAGGACGCGGAGCGGGCCCAGCCGTACGCGGTGGGCCTGGACGTCAACACCGCCTTCCTCGCGGCCGCCGGCCGCCTGGTGGTCGGGCTCTCCGAGCCACTGCACGCGCAGCGTCCCGCCTTCGACCGCAAGGTGCCCGGCTGCTGGCTGGTCGACCTCTCCGGGCTGGACCTGGACCCCCGACTGCCCAACCCCTTCACCCCGAGCGGCGAGCCGCCCCGCGGCCCGGCCTGGTACGCGACCCCGACGCTGGCCTACGCCGCCGAACTGGGCGCCACCGTCGAGCCCCTGGAGGGATGGCTGCGCCACGAGGCGGGCCCCTACCTGGACCCGTGGCACCGCAGGCTGCGTGACGCCTACCTGACCACCATGGAGCGGCTCGGCGTGCCGCTGGACCTCGCCGACCGGGACCCGCAGGCCTTCCTGGCCGCCATGGCCCGCCTGGGCGAGGCGGGCGACCCGGCCGAGCTCGCCGTGCTCTCCGCCATCAAGGCCACCGCCAAGGGCGGCATCGGCAAGCTGCGGGAGAAGCCGCGGCAGGGGTGGCAGCCCGGTCAGCGCTGGGCGGCGCTGGAGCGGCCGACCTGGCGGCCGGACATCCGGGCCGCGGTGATCGCCACCGCCCGGGTCAACTTCCACCGCAAGCTGCGCCGGACCGCCGAGACCACCGGCCGCTACCCGCTGGGCGTCCTGTCGGACTGCGCGGTGTACGCCGCCCCGGGCCCCTCGGCGCTCGACGTGCTGCCCCACGACCCCGCCGCCGCCCCGGCACCGGGCGCGCTGCGCCTGGGCGTCAGTCCGGGCTTCGTGAAGTTCGAGGGCGCCCGCCCGCTGCCGGAGGTGCTCGCCCTGCTGGCCGAGCAGGCTAACCCGGCCCGCCACATCAAGACCGGTGGCGCGGTCTCCGCCGACGAGTAAGCCGACGAGTAACCCGAGGAGAGCACAGTGGGCGAGATCGACGAGGCGCTGGAGCGTGTGGAGCGCACCCGGCCGATCCCGGTGCACCTGGGTGCCCGGGTCAGGTTCCTGTGGGAGAAGGTCGCCAAGAAGGACACCCGGGCGCTGGCCCAGGTGGTGGGCGTCTCGGTGCGCAGCGCCCAACGCTGGGTCAAGGCGCTGGCCGCGGGCGTGGTGCCGACCATGACCAAGGAGAACGAGCGGAAGGTCGAGCAGGCGGTGCGCCGGCACTGGCAGCCGGGTGTGCGCAGGCGGGTGCGCAGGGCGGCCGAGCAGCGCGGTTTCCTGCTGCACATCCAGGCCCAGTTCGGCTACCAGTCCGCGGCCGGCTCGACCGACGACCCGCGGATGCGCACCATCACCCAGCACCTGCCCGGCGAGGTCGCCCAGCGCCTGTTCACCGCCGTCGACGCCGGCGCCACCCAGCGGTCCCAGGAACGCATCCTGGCCGATGCCCTCCAGGAGCACTACTTCCGCGACAACGGCCGCCGCGCCACCGGTCTGCTCACCGACATCACCGGCCTGCAGTGGGCCGACTTCGACATCACCTGAGCCCGACCTTCGCGCTCGCCCTTCGTCCCCGACCTTCGTCCCCGACCTTCCGCGGCTCGGGCCGGGCAATTGCGCCGACCGGAACTCGCTCACCTGGCCTGAACAGCACGTTCGGTGCACCAACGGCTGCGCCGGTCGCCACTAGGGGTATACGGAAGGTTCGCTCAAGGAGCGATGGATTCCGGTGGTCATCGTCTCCCGGCGGCGTCGGGCGGGTCGTAGATTGGTGCGCTGCCGAACTTGTCGCGTGCGAACCGGACTTGGCGCCGGGTCGCGCATTCCCCGTGGAGGTCCTTGGTCGTGGGCATATTCGATGGCAAGACCGCGCTCGTCACCGGGGCCAGCCGCGGCATCGGCCGCGGCATCGCCCGCCGGCTGGCCGAGGACGGCGCCTTGGTCGCCGTGCACTACGCGACCGGGCGGGACGCCGCACTGGAGGTCGTCGAGGAGATCGAGACGGACGGCGGGCAGGCCTTCGCGGTCGGTGCGGAGCTCGGTGAGGTCGCCGCCGTCGAGGAGCTGTTCGACCAGTTGGTGGAGCAGCTGCGGGAGCGCTCCCACTCCGCCTCGCTGGACATCCTGGTCAACAACGCCGCGGTGGGCGGCCCGCCGGTGCTGACCGAGGACGTGACGCCGGAGCTGTTCGACCGCTACTACGCGGTCAACGCCCGGGCGCCGTTCTTCGTCGCGCAGCGGGCGCTGGCGCTGATCCCGGACGGCGGCCGCATCGTCAACATCTCCTCCGGCATCACCCGCAGCTCGCAGCCGGACCAGATCGCCTACGCGATCTCCAAGAGCGCCATCGAGCAGCTCACCCTCCACCTGGCGCTGCACGTGGCACCGCGGAACATCACGGTGAACACAGTGGCTCCGGGCCGCACCGACAACCAGAGCCCGGTCTTCCGCAACCCCGAGGCGGTGCGGCGGATGGCGGAGATGTCGGCGTTCAAGCGGGTCGGCCAGCCCGAGGACATCGCCGACGTCGTGGCCTTCCTCGCCTCGGACGCGTCCCGCTGGGTCACCGGCTCCTTCATCGACGCGACCGGCGGCACGCTGCTCGGCTGACGCCCGAGCTCGGGGGGAGTTCGGCGGGGGAAGGCGGCGGCGCCGCCCGGAACGCTTTCCGGGCGCCCCC